>JACQJO010000056.1 GCA_016205025.1 Elusimicrobiota bacterium | reverse complement strand
GCCGTCAGCGCTCTCTGGGATTGGCGGGGTCTTAAAATTCTTCACTACCGCTTAGCGGATTTCATTGCCCGGACACTGGTCTGGCCGCCGCCGGGAAGGCAGGGATTAAGGGAGGTGAATATTTTTCCCTAATGTCCAGGGCCCACCGACATCACCCTGGAATCAGGTTCGATTCTGTGCTACCTTTTTAATGAATCATGTTCGGCAAGAGGTTGGTTCTCATTGTTGATGACGATGCCAGCATAGGCAAATTAGTGCACGATATGCTGATCTTGGAGGGCTACGAAGCGCTGAACGCCGACACACCCGAAGACGGATTAAAGATCGCTTTTGACAAACGGCCGAGTCTTATTATTTTGGATCACAATTTAAATTCCGCCATGGACGGCCTGGACGTCTTGGCCAAACTGCGCCAAAACAATGCCACAAAAATGACCCCCGTGCTGATGTTGACGGGTTCGGCCAAAACAATGAACAACGTGGAAAAAGCCTTTGACTTGGGCGTCACGGCCTATCTCACCAAACCTTTTGAAATTGACCGGCTGACAAAAAAAGTCGCCTCGCTTCTAGAGGGAAAATCTTAAATGCAAAAACCGTTTCCCTTTAACAAACCGAAAATACTAATCATCGACGACGATAAGAACATCTGCGATTTGGTCACGACCGCCCTAAATCTGCGCAATTTTGAAACTTCCCACAGCTTAACGCCTCAAGAGGGGTTAAAAAAAGCTGCGGGTACGCATCCCGACTTAATCATTTTGGATATCCATCTGGAAGCTTCCATCGACGGATTGGGGCTTCTTTCCCATCTAAAGGAAGGGGCATCCACAAAAAACATCCCGGTTCTGATGCTAACCACCGCCGATGGCATGAACAATGTCGAAGACGCGTTTAAAAAGGGAGCGGCGGCTTACCTGCCCAAACCCATTAATCTTAACCGTCTGACCAAAAAAGTGGAATCGCTTCTAAAAGAAAACATCAAAGAATCCTGAAATAAAGAAACTGCTCCACGTTGCCTTCGGGACCGGGATAACGACTGGAACACTCCCCGGTGAAAGTTAACGCAAGCTCGCTAACGGCAAAATTACGAATTTGATCGATGGCCTGCCGGCGCAAACCTTCGTCTTTAACCACTCCGCCTTTGGTCTTACCCCTGCCCACCTCAAATTGCGGTTTCACCAATGCCAGGATTTCGGCCGGTCGCGCCAAGCAGGGAACAACCGCGGGTAAAACAATTTTTAAGGAAATAAACGAAACATCAATCACAGCCAAAGAGGGCCGAGGGTCGAAAAACCCGGGTTGCAGATGCCGAGCGTTTGATTTCTCCATCAACCGCACGCGGGAATCGTGGCGTAGTTTCAAATCAATCAATCCCTTGCCGACGTCAACCGCGTAAACCATTTTGGCTCCGGACTGCAGCAAGCAGTCGGTAAACCCGCCTGTTGAGGCGCCGACGTCAAGGGCAACCTTGCCCCCCGGTTCGATTTTTAAGTCACGCAAGGCTCCTTCCAGCTTCAAGCCTCCTCTTGAGACGTACTTCAGGGCCTGCCCGGAAAGAATTTTGATGTCTGAAGAGGGGCTAAGCCTGGCGCTCGCCTTAAGAACGGGCTGGCCGTCAACCTGGACCTGGCCCGCCATAATCAGGGCCGATGCCTTGGACCGGCTGGGGGCCAACCCCTTGGAAACCAAAAGCTCGTCAAGCCGCGGCTTGGGCTTTTTGGGCATACAAAGTATGGGCGAGACTTGAAATCTGCTGACGGGTGTTCGGTTTGATCGCAAGCCGGTTTATTTGGCGCTCCAACTGCTTTAGGAGCGTCCGAAGCGACCGAGTCGTTTCTTGCTCCCCCATCGCCACGGCGGTCGTAATCACTTTTTTCTTTGATTCATCCCGCCAGTCAGCTAAATCATCCGCCAACTGAAAGCATCTCCCGAACAAAATCGCGAAAGCCCGCAATGATTTGACCAAAGAAGGCGAAGGGCTCTTCGCGGCCACGAATCCGGCGCCGACAATGGCCGCTTCAAAAAGTTTCGCGGTTTTAAGCTGGTTAATAAAATCCAACGATTTAGCGTCTTTTCCATTTTGACCCAACCCTAAATCCAAAACCTGCCCCAAAATCACGCCCCGCCCGCCGATCGCCCGCGCCACCAAACAGGATAGTTTAGGGCTTTGAAGTTCCGCCAGAAGCTCGAAAGCATGGGTCAAAAAGGCGTCTCCAAGCAAAATAGCGCAAGCCTCCCCGAATTTCTTATGCACGGTCAATTTCCCCCGCCGGTAATCATCGTTATCCATGGCCGGCAGATCATCGTGAATCAAGGTGTAATTGTGAATCAGTTCTAACGCGCAACCAAAAGCAACGAGTTTTTTTCTGTCCGCGCCCAACCCTTCTCCAACCGTGAAAGCCAAAAGGGGTCGTATCCTTTTTCCCCCGGAAAAAAGAGCGTACAAAGCGGCCTCGCGCAGCAATCCTGGCCCAAAAAATCTGATGACATGATTTTTAAGCGCCCGCTCTATTAATTTTTTTCGTAATTGCGTTTCCAAAATTTCTCCAGCCGCTCTTTGATTGTGGCTTCCGCGCCGATGACGGTAGGATGGTAAAACTGGATAAACTTTTCCATGTACTTTTGATTAACGAAGTGGTCAGGGTGGTCATGCGCGTAGAGATAACCCTTCCCATGCCCAAGCACAGCGTCTAAATTAGCGTCTTTTAAATGCGCCGGAACTTCTTGCGGCTTGCCCTTGCTCACCTCTTCCTGCGCGGCTTTAAGCGCCAAGTAAGCCGCGTTGGATTTAGGGGCGCAAGCGACATAAATCGCGGCGTGAGCCAAGGGAATGGCCCCTTCCGGCAGTCCCAGCATCTCCACCGCGTTAAAAGCGCTTTGAGCCACCACCAGAGCCATGGAATCGGCGTTGCCCACGTCTTCACTGGCCGCGATCACGATCCGGCGGGCGATAAATCTGGGGTCCTCTCCTCCTTCCAGCATCCTGGCCAGCCAATAAACGGCCGCGTCCGGGTCACTGCCCCGCATGGATTTAATAAGGGCGCTCGCCACGTCGTAATGGTTGTCCTCTTTTTTATCGTAAAGGACCTGCCGGCGGCCCAAAAGCCGCTCCAAATCTTTGGGAACCCAGCCCCCGGCCGGCGCCTTCGCCTCCATCCGGCTTAAAAATTCAACCGTGTTTAACAGCCGCCGCGCGTCCCCAGCCGCAAAATGCGCCAAAAATTCTTGGCTTTCTTCTTTCAACCCCAAGGACTGCCCATCCGCGCTTAAAATTTTAAGAGCGCGGCTTAAAATTTGGGCAAGGTTCCCATCGGTCAAGCTCTTAAACTCAAAAACCAAAGCCCGCGATAAAATCGCCTTATGGATGTAAAAGAAGGGATTTTCGGTGGTCATGGCCACCAGCGCGATTACGCCGGACTCCATATAAGGAAGCAGGATGTCCTGCTGGGTGCGGTTAAGGTGATGAATTTCGTCTAAAACCAAAAGAGTGGTCCGGCCCGTGGTTTTAAGGCGCATTTCGGCCTGGCCGATCGCTTCCCGGATTTTAGGGAGCCCGCTCGAAGCGCAGCTGATCTCAACATAATCCAGCGTCCAGCTTCTGGCCATCAGGTGCGCCAGAGAAGTTTTGCCCGCCCCGGGCGGACCAAAAAAAATGGCGCTCATGGGCTGGCCGGCTTCCAGCGCCAGGCGCAGAGAACCCTCCCGCCCCAAAAGATGCTCCTGGCCGAAAAAGTCCCCGATTTTAGAGGGCAACAACCGCTTCGCCAGCGGCACCCATTCGGCTTTAGTGGTTGAGAATAGTTCCATGATAGTTAAAGACTACTTAACGACATTGTCGTCTTTTCCGAATCAGTTTGAATAAATCGGCGAAAGATTGATTTAGTTGGAAACTGTTTCCAATTTTTTGATGCGTGCTTCGTGGTTATCCTGATTTGATTCCAAAATATGCAAGCGGGGCTTTATATCTTCACGCAAAGCCTTAATCTCATTGGTGAGCGAGCCTGCGGCATTTTTCATATCTCTTGAAAGCTCCGTAATGACAATGTTGGTATTCTCCGCCAGGGCTTTTCTCAAATCTGCTTTGGTAACCAAACCCTCGATGGAAGCCTTCCCGGCGCGCCCTTGACTGCCAGATTTCTTAGCCATAACGATTAATTATATCACCCTTCTTTTTCATTAATTTTCACACGCCAAGGACGCGGGGCAAACCCTTAACGGTCCCACGTGACCCCGATCTTCCGTCATTCCGTTATTTTTTTACCATATCCTGATATTGGCCCAGGTGCACTTTCCATCCGTCTCAATCAGGGCCAAATTTTAACGGGTCAATTTTAATTAAAAATGGTCCGGGATCATTTACCATTCCGCCGATTAAATAAGCATAGTGATTTATTCCAAGAACCACCGGTATTTTTCCTACTATTGTATTGTTATTTAAAATAAAAATAATTGATTCGCCCAGCGAACATTCCTCCGTCACTATATTTTTTGCTATGCAAGATCTCCCGATAACATATCCAATCCATGTGCACTGTTGACTATCGCAAGCAGCGTTTTGCATTTGCTCCTCGTTCCTTTCTACCTCATAGTTATGACCGTCAAACAAATTAATCCTAAACTTCTTTATATTCTTATCGGTGAGTAAATTCGTATTAATTTCCACTTTCCATGCTTCGAGTTGTGTATTGTTCTGCAATTTTGAGTTCTCAACCTTATCGAAGTATTTAAAAAGATCAGATGGGACGGTTTTAGAAGTTTGTTGAGTTGAAGGTTGAAATGAAAACTGATTTTTCCTAACCCCTAAATAACATCCGCCTGCACCTATCACGAGCACTAGCACTACCATCCCGATTATAAATTGGTATTTTGTCATTATCGCATGCCGGATGTGTCAAGTCAGACTTGACACATCTACAACCCATCAATCCAAATCAAACGGATTGGGCGGGCGTTCGCCGAGGCCTTCTTCTTTGATTTTTTTTAGGCCTTCGCCGAAAAGTTTGTCGGTTTTTTTCTTTTTTTCTTCCATTTTTTCGGCGGCGGAAGAAAAAAATTCATCTCTTTTTTTCTTGCCTTCTTTAAGGTCTTCCATAGCTTGAGAAAATTTTTCCGTGGTGGATTGGCCCGATTTTTTGTGCTCCCATTGATTTAAAAGCTTGCCCGTAGCCGCTTCGACCTCCAGGGCCGATTTACAAAATGGGCAATGGACTAAATGCGATTTGGTCATGGCTCCTTTAACGTTTCGTCTAAAATTTTCTTTAGCGCTTGAGAGCGTTCGCTGACCGCCTGGGTGAACTCCGAGTGTTTGGTCCCAAGCCGCCGCAGTTCATCCGCGAAATTTAGAGCCGCCAGAACCGCCAAGCGCGAGGTGTCCACCACGCGGGTCGTTTTTTGAACCTCAAGCATTTTCTCCGTCACCTGGCTGGCCAAGGCGCTGGCCTCCATCGGGGTCAAACCTTCGATATTGAGCTCGTAGCGGCGGCCAAAAATATCAACTTGGATTTTTTCCTGCAGCATCTTATATCCTCAATCGCTCCAGTTTCTCTAAAAGCTGGGACGTTTTTTCCTTGACCTTCTCGCGGTCCTTTTCCATTTTTTCATATTCATTGATCAACCGCAGAGCCTTTTTTTGGTCGGCCTGTATGGCCGCCACCAGGCTTTGGAGTTTTTCGCCCTCTTCGCGGGTTTCCTTATAGCGCTTGGCAAAATCCCGCAGGCGCGCCAGCGTTTCGTCAAATTCCTGAATTAATTCTTCAGTCATCTTTACGATCCCTCAAAACAGCTTTGAGCTCCGCCGTTAAATGATCCGTCAATGTTTTAAGCCACCCGTTGATGTCTTCCTGGGTCGGCGTTTTAGCCTGCGGCGCGAAAATAACGCGAAAAGCCACGCTTTTTTTATTTTTGCCCAACTTTGGCGAAGTATAAACATCAAAAGGGTAAATCTCGCCGAGCAGATGGCCTAAAGCCGCTTTGACCGAACTTTCAATCTTCTCCCAAGACACCTCATCGGCCACGATGACAGCCAAGTCCTTGCCGATCGGTTCTGCCGCCGGAATCTTTTCAAAGCGGCGGGTTCCCTGATCCCCCAAAATTTTGCCGAGCTCGGTTAAATCAAGCTCGGCATAAATGACCGGATCACCGCATCTGGGATCAAGGGTTTCGGGTGTGGTCAGTTGAGCCGCGTAACCGACATGACTTTTCCCAACGGATAACTTGATGCCGTTTAACGGATGAAACGACGGAAAAACCGGGCCGGCGCCCTGCCGGTTTAACGCAAGACCGGCGCTTTTAACAAAGCCATCCAAAAGTCCGATCATGTCCCACAAATCAAAACTTTTCGGCTCTTTGAGATTCCAATGGACCACGTTTTCCGGTCCAAAACCAATAGCCGCCCAGTAAAGCCGGCTTTGGTGGCGCGCAAGGCCGGCGGACTGGTTGTGCGTGTAACCCACTTCTTGGAGAAAAACGCGTTTCTTGGGGTTGCGGTAATTTTTTACCCAGCCGGCGTACAAACCGGGCAAAAGAGAAGGCCTTAAAAAAACCAAATCCGCCGAAATGGGGTTAACCAAAGGCAGCGCCTTGCCCAAAGTTCCGCAAAGCTCATCAATGTTTTTTCCCGCCAAAGGATAAGTTATCGCTTCATTAAAACCCCGGCCGCGAAAAACTTCAAGAAGTTTGTCCGCGATCTCCCTTGTTTTCATTTCATCCCGCCGCGCCGGAGCCGAAACCTTGGCGGCTATTCTGGCCTTGTGCCGGTCAGCCCCCGGAACCCGGTCAAAACCCAGATAGCGCAGGACCTCTTCCGCAAAATCCTCGGTTAAACGCAGGTCGCTTCGCCAACTGCGCGGAGTCAAAATCCAATCCTCCGGCGATTTTTTTTGAGTCTCCTCGCAAAGCAGGGTAACCACCGAAAAAAGTTCTTCCGTTTGGACTGTAAAGCCCAAAATTTCATCGATTTGTTTGGGGTTGAACTGAACTTCGGCCTGCTGGGACTCCTTGGTTTTTACACTGACCGAAGCCACCGCCTCGCCGATGGAAGCGCCGCCCAGCAAATCAAAAACCCGCCCCAATGATCGTTCAAGCTCAATAATGTCCGTTTCTTTTGAAAAACGAACGGAGGATTCCGTCTTTAAGCCGAATTTTTTAGATGTTGACCTGACCGGCCGTCGCGAAAACCAGGCGCACTCGAAAAAAACTTTTTTTGTGGCGTCGGTGACTTTGGAATTTTCCCCGCCGATGACGCCTGCCAGCGCCACCGGTTTAGTCCCATCGGCAATGACCAGGTCCGATTCGGCCAGCTTATACTCCTCGCCGTTTAAGGCCGCGATCGTTTCCCCTTGCTTGGCCCAGCGGACAAGAATCTTCTCATCTTGGATTTTGGACCAGTCGAAAGCATGAAGGGGCTGGCCGGTTTCAAGCAAAACATAGTTTGTGGCGTCAACGATATTGTTAATAGAGGTCTGGCCCAAAAGCTCAAGGCGTCTTTTGATCAAAAACGGAGATTTTCCAACCTTCACGTTATCCAGCAAAACTCCGTCATAGCGCAGGCAGGAGACCCTAGCTTCGGGCTCGATTGAAACGGAAACGCTCACTCCTGTTTTAACGCCGGCATCTAGAGGGCGCGGATCGCGCGGCTCCTGGCGCCAAAGATATAAAGACAACTCGCGGGCCAGACCCAGATGGCTGGTTAAATCCCAGCGGTGGGGCGGCAGTTCAACGTCAAGAATAACTTCCGAACGGATGTAGACGTCCAACTTTTTGCCCAGCTCCCATCCATCGGGCAAAACAACGATGCCGTCATGGTCCGAACCCAGTCCCAGCTCTTTAGTTGAACAGATCATACCGCGGCTCTCCACGTCGCGGATTTTCTTGGGCGTGATGACAAAATCTTTGGTTTCGCCGATCGGCCTTAGCTTGGCGCCCACCGGCGCAAAAGCCACGCGCTGACGCTCGGCAAGATTGGGCGCCCCGCAAACAACCTCGTGGCGCTGGGAACCGTCAAAAACTCTGGCCAGCCTTAAACGATCCGCATTGGGATGCGGCCCCACACTCTCCACGTGAGCCACGATGATTCCCTCAAAGCTGACCGGGTGGCGTTCAAGGCCCGCCACCGAAAGCCCCATGCCCTCCAACGCTTTAACCATCTCTTCAACCGGCGGGCTCGGCTGGGGCAGGAATTCTTCAATCCAGCTTAGAAGGAACTTCATAAAGAAAACTGTTCCAAAAATCTCAAATCGTTTTCGTAAAAAAGCCGAATGTCGGGTATGCCCCAAGCCACCATGGCCACGCGCTCTAAGCCCAGGCCAAAAGCGAAACCGCGCCACTTTTTGGGATCATGGCCCAATCGCTCCAAGATGGCGGGGTGAATCATGCCGGCGCCCAGCATTTCGATCCATCCGTTTTTGCAGGTCGAGCAGGTTTTGCCCTGGCACAAGAAACAGCGCACTTCAACCTCGCAGGACGGCTCGGTGAAAGGAAAATAACTGGGGCGGAAACGAATCTGCGTTTGGGGTCCGAAGAGCTCTCTGGCCCAAATCTCCAGCGTTGATTTTAAATCCGCCATACTGCAATTTTCATCCACCGCAAAGGCGTCGATCTGGTGAAAGAAGGGCAGGTGCGTGGCGTCAATGGCGTCACGCCGGAACACTTTCCCGCAGCTGACCACCCGGTAGGGCGGCGGCGCGTTCTTCATCACCGGAATCCAAACCGGCGTGGTGTGAGTTCTTAATAACAGTTTGCCGGCATCCTCCCCCCTACCCTCTACATTCTGAAGATAAAACGTATCCTGCATCTCGCGTGCCGGATGATCTTCCGGCATGTTAAGCATGGTGAAGTTATTCTCGTCTGACTCGATTTCGGAGCCCTCCACGTATTTAAATCCCATTCCTTCAAAGACTTTGAGGATGCGGCCGGCCACGATATTTAAAGGATGGCGGCGGCCGAAATGGGCCGGGGTTCCGGGAAGGGTGAGATCGGGCTTATCCCCTTGTTCCAATTCCCGCTTTAAGGCCGCGCTCTCCCACGCGGCGAACTCCGCCTCCAGCTCTTGTTTGATCTCATTGGCCCGGGCCCCGATCTCTCTTTTTTCTTCAAGCGAAAGCTCGGCCAAGCCGCGCAGTAACGTATTGATTTCGCTTTTCCGGCCCAAGTAGCGCACGCGCAGTTCATCCAACGCTTTCCGGGCGTGGGCGCGCGCAACGGCTCCAAGGGCCTGTTTTTTGAGCTTCTCCAGTTTTTCGAGGGAGAGACGGTCCGCCATTTGGACCTATTGTACCGGAAAGTTACGCGCTTTTGGCTAGAGCAAGGAGGGATTCAAAATTTTTCGGATCGTTAACAGCCAATTCGGCCAAGCTCTTGCGGTTTAAATCCACGTTGTTTTTCTTTAAAACGTTCATAAACTTGGAGTAAGAAAGACCGGACTGCCTAACCGCGGCATTGATGCGGGTGATCCAGAGGCGGCGGTATTCCCGCTTTCTTTTGCGCCGGGCCACATAAGCGAAGCGCAAGGAACGCTCAACCTGCTGTTTAACCAGCCTCCAACGCCGGCCCCGGTCGGAATAGTAGCTTTTGGCTATGCGAAAAACTTTCTTCTTACGACGTCTGGTGGTGACTCCGCCCTTGATTCTCATATTTTCTCTTTATGCGTAGGGCAACAGCGCTTTGATCACGTCGGCATCGCCCTTGGGGAGCTGTCCCTTGCGGCGGTTCGACCGGCCCCACTTGGAGCTCCAGCCGGCCAACAGATGGCGCTGACCCGCTTTTTTATGGAGCACCTTGCCTCTTTTTGAAATCTTAAAACGTTTTTTGGCTCCGCTGTGCGTTTTTAATTTTGGCATAAATTCCTCGTTATTTTGGTGACAAAACCATGATCAATCTTTTGCCCTCAAGCAAGGGCTCTTTATCAACCTTGGCCTTATCGTTTAACCTCTCTTTAATAATTTTAATTAACCTATCGCCATTCTCTTTATGAACGATCTCGCGGCCCCTAAAAAAAACGGTTATACGGACCTTATCTTTTTCCGAAAGAAACTCCTCAATGCGTTTGAGTTTCGTGTCCAGATCATGCGTATGCACCGAGGGCCGGAAACGCACTTCCTTTAATCCGCCTGACTTTTGTTTCCTGTGCGTTTCTTTCCACTTGCGAATCTGTTCATACTTAAACTTGTCAAATTCAATAATCTTGCAAACGGGCGGATTAGCCTGTCCGGCGATCTCCACCAAGTCCATTCCCTGGTCTTGAGCCATCTTCAAGGCCTCAAGAGTAGGCCGTATGCCCACTTGCACGCCCATGGAATCAATGACCCGCACCTGCGGGGCTCGGATATCCCGGTTAATTCTCCAACGAGGCAACGGAATGTACGAAGCGATAGGAGTTAAAACCCTCCCACGTTAGAGTTAACCATTGGTGAGATTTTACTTAAAAATCAACCGCTTAAAACAGGATCGAAATATTGGCATGGGCCGAAGCGTTGGCCGGCACATCCTGGGTTTTGCCGTTCTTGTCTTTATATTTTTCGGTTTCGGAGGAAATCGAACCGCCCAAATCAACGTGGACATGAAGAAAGTTGAGCCCCAAGCCGCCGGTGTAAGCGGCTTTGGATTTGCTCTCCGCGATATTTTTGTTGATGCCGGCCCGAAGCGGGATGTTCAGCCAGCTTTTATTGAAAACATTGATCTCGGTTCCGGCGGCCAGCATGCGGGATTTAAATCCCTTGACCGGCGTTTTATTTTCGGTGACGTCAATATCCGCCGCCAAGGTCCAAAAATTAAAAGGGCTGAAAGAAGCGCCGAAACGCACCTGGGAATCCAAACGGTATTTTGAAGACTCCCCGTTTTGTTTGGCCACATCCGGCTGGTCGAATTCCGGGCTATTGATATTGCGCGCCATCAAGCCTACGCGCGGACGCATCGGAAGGACCGGCAAAGTTTTGTTCAAGTCATAGAAAACACCGACGTCCAAGCCCGGCTGGATGGAATCTTTTTTGCTTCGGTCAAAATCCTTGACCAGATCCCCCACGTCCGCTTCTTTATCTAAAACTTGGAATTTATGATACCCGACGGTTCCCTGGATGGCTTTAATATTCGCCCCCACATAAAGGCCCGGCAACAAAAGCTGGTGGCCCATGCCCAGCGCGATTTCGGTGAAAGATGCGCCGCGCAGGGTTAGATTGCTGGCGTTATTGGTGTAAGGATTGTTGTTGCCATTGACGATGGCCGCGATAATGGGTCCCGCGGCCGCGGCATTGTCCGCAATTAATTGAGCCGCGTTGGCGATTTCAGCCGTTGTTGAAGTCGCGGTTGCCTGGTTGACTAAAGCATTGGATAACTCATTGGGACTGGAGATACCCGGGCAGGTGGCCGCGCCGCAGATCATATTGGCCACGCTGGCAAAACCAATGGTATTGATGGCGGTCTCAATTTGGTTAGCCGAGGCCAGATTGGTGGCGTCGGCGGGGTCGCCGTTGCTGATCGCGGCAAAGTTAACGCCGCCTGAACCGGCGCTGATGGCGCCTAACCCAATATTTTTGATGTCCACAAAAGGGGTGGCGCCCACTTCGGTGTATTGATTAACCATCAAGGCGAACCGTCCGATTTTAACGCCCAAGCCGCCGCCCACGTCAATTAAAAAACCCTTACCCGGTTTATTTAAAGAATCCAAAGCCACGACTCCCTGAAGGAACGCCGCCATTTGATCCGCGTTGATCGCGCCCGAACTGGTTTGCGCGGTTTGGATGGCGTCATACTTGGCCGCGATATTGCTGATGTTGTAAGCGTCTTTTAAAATTCCCCCCGTCAACTCAAATCTGCCGCCGACCGGAATGGAGAGGCCGGAAATATTGTTTTCTTGCGCCAATCCCGCCGGATTCCAAAATTGCCCCAGGGGGCCCTTAGCCATGCCGACAAATGATCCGCCGATGGCCGCCGGCTGGGAACCCAGCACGGGCCACGATTCGGCGCCAAGCCGTATTCCTCCAACGATTAAGGTAAGCGTTAAAAGTAGATTTTTTCTCATAACTCCATATTCCTCCCCATTTTCTTCGGAAGTTAACCACTTAACAAAAGATTAACAGGGAAATTAATCTTTGCAAGAACTAAATTAACGTTTTTTATTTTTTAAACTACGGCAATGATGGAACTCCCCGCCCAAATCCTGGTGGGCGATCACATCGCCTTGCGCGCCCTGCAGGCCGGCGACGCGGCCAAGCTTTTCCGCCTCGTGGATCGCAATCGGGCGCGGTTAAAGCAATGGCTGCCCTGGGTGGATAACACCAAAACGGCGGAAGATACTCTGCGTTTCATTGAAAAAGCGCAAAACGATTTCAAAGAAAAAGAAGCCGCGGCCTATGGAATTTTATTTCGCGGCCAATTGGCCGGCGTGATCGGACTGCACTACATTGACTGGGTTAATCGCAAAACCGGCGTCGGCTACTGGATCGCGGCCGAGTTCTCGGGCCGGGGCATTGTGGTGATGTCAGTCCGTGCGCTGGTGGAGCACTTATTTAAGGAACTCAAGTTAAACCGGGTTGGAATCTTGATCGAGCCCGGCAACGTCAAAAGCCAGGCCATCGCCAAAAAATTAGGATTCACCGAAGAAGGCCGCCTGCGCCAATACGCCAAGATTTACGACCGGTTCGCGGATCACCTTGTTTACTCCATCCTCGCCAAGGAATGGAAATAACGCCCAGAATGGTACAATCCGTGTCTGAAACTTTATGGTGACAACTGGCGCTGCCGGACCCTCAAAAAGCTTCCGCATTATCGAAGCGGACCGTTGCTTTCGCATGAAGCCCGAAGCTCTGCCCAACCACGCGCCCGCCATCCCCGGCATCTATGAATTCGTGACTTTCGATGACCAGCAGAACGCCAAAGTGCTTTTTGTCGCCTGGTCCGGGCCGTTAAGCATCGCGAACTGCCTTGAAGAGCATTTAAGCGGCCGGCGCCAACCCGCCGTGGCCGAACTGCTCAAAACCCACGGCAACCTCTATTTTGATTTCGTTTTACTGCAAGGCAAGCCGCCCCAAGAAGACTGGCAGGATGTCCTATGGGCTTTGGCCCAACAGCACAAACCTCCCTACAACGACCCCAACGCCATCGCGCACTCCAACCGTTTCTCAACGATTGAGCTGACGCCCATCAACTCAAGCGCCTGATCGTCTGAATTGAAAAAACAAAAAACGGGAGCAATTTGAATTGGTTGGCGCACTTTAGGGCACTTTTTAAACAGGTTTGTTGCCGCGCGCGGCTAGGGCGAAGTCGAAAAAATAACGATTGAGGCTTTGAAGGCTGACGCCATGCTCCGCTCCTCCAAGCCAAGCGCCGCAAAGAAACTCGCGAACTCTAAGGAGCTCTTTTAAACGACCGCGCCAACGGGAATCTTCAATCGTTAGATCAAACAGTTCCAGAGCGCGCACAAGGGCGCCGTCAAAAAGTTTTTGATCTTTGGCCTGCCACCGCATCGCGCGGCTGACCTCACTGCCCACGTTGCCAAGCTGCTGGGCCAAGGAAAAAGTTTGCCAACGCCCCCGTGCCAATTCGGGATGATGCGTTTTCATGACCTGCTGACCTTTTTTTTAACGATCTCCCTGATCTTGGCCCGCAACGCCGCGTCCTCCACGCCTCTTGACCGGTTGTTTTGAGAAGGTCTTACGTTAATCATGGAATCATATTCAAGCCATTCTTCCCCGGATTTTTCAGGATAAAGATTAATGCCCCACAAATCCCTCTGCCTTGAACCCTTTTCCATAAGAACCGCCTCTTCATCGGCATGGAGCTCCCCGCCGACCGCCATAACCTCAAGCTCCACATCCACCACCGCCTTCACAAAATCGCCAAATTGTTCTTTGGCTAAACGGTGGAGTTCTTCTAGAGAAACGGACTCTTGGATAATTCGAATCGTCATAGGGCTTTGTTCCACTATTGTCATTCTATCAAGCGTAGGCGCCTGGCACCATTCGTTTTTACTTCCATAGGTTGTTCTTCTTTAGGGAGTCAACTAAAGGCCGGCAGTCAAATCTCCGCGCGTAACTTTTCAGCTTGTCCATATCAAGATCCCATTTCCCGTCTCTCTTGTAGGGAAATCGAACGGCAGAACGCCGGGATAAAGCTAAATAAGCCAGGTCTAACAGCGCCTTTTCCGGCTCCGCTATCGGATAGCCGCCCCGGCCCGACTGTTTTATTGCATAGCCCCACATAAGATTGGCCGGTAGCCGGCAAAATTGAAAATTCCCAATTCCGGTTTTATACTGCCTTGTGGCTGCCGGAGAGACGGCATAGATGATGTGGGGTATTTCTTCCACCTTGCCGTATTCGGCCAAAGCGCTGTAAAACGAAATGTAAGCGGGCCAGGGCGCGCTTAAATAGGGGGCCGCTTCCAAAGGATTTAGATCCGTAATCAACCTGTTAACCCACACCCCCCTCTTTATCCTGACCAAAATATTTTTAAGCGCCAATCGTTGAAGCGCTACGGTAGCGGCTGATGGCGTCATTTTGGTGAGATTAAGCATGTCCGTTGTGGTAAAAACGCGCAATCGGTGATCCGTCATTAACCGGATGAGTTCCGCGGCGGATATTCGCGAATCTGGGCTTGTCATATCTGTTCAACGAGCGCTTGTTCGACGTCGTCTCTTAATTTTTCAAAAGCTTGGGCATTTTTATAAAGAGTTTTCAGGTCATCGGTTAGGCAGTTCAACACCTGCTCTTTGAAATCCCGGTAGGTAAATCTCGCCGTCTTTTCAGCCGCTTGTTCCACCTCTTTTGAGGAAACTCTCCTCGCGGCATCCGCCGGTTTTACGGACAGGAAAAAGAAGAGATGATGCAGGTCGAAAAGGTCCCTAGCGGCATTGCGGTTTTCGGATGCCATGGCTTTTATTTTTTGCGCAGCCATTGAATCAGCGTCATAAAATTGAGCCGCGAAGGGAGTCATTTTGTATTGATTAAGCAGTTCGGCGCTTGGGATGCCGGCGGCGCATGCGATCTTCTGGGACCTACGGCTAAATTCAACCTTGGTTTGAAGCGTGCTTTTATTCGAAAGATGGAGTTCCACCTTCCAACGCTGGGTCGTTTCCGTTTGCTTGGGCCTTCTAAATTCAATGCGCACAATGTCCTGCAAAGCCAAAGACGCCAATAAGGGCTTACTGCTCAAAACCAAATCAACCGCATTGGCCAATGTTTCCTTTCGGACTTGCGAAAGGATATCCAAATCCATATCTTCCGAAAGGCGGGACGAGCGATGGAAGAATCGAAGACAAATACCGCCCTTTACACCATAGGCCCGCCCCGACAGCCGCAGGCTTAAATGCCGCAAAAGATTTAAGTGAAAGTACTCGCGCAGGTAAAATGACGGATTTTCCATCTCATAGAGATACTAACAGAAACTAACTTATTTGTCAATTACTAAGTAATTAACTTATTTGTCAATTATTAATTAATTTAGCAAAGGTCCCCCTCATAGCATCTCTTTCGCCGATTGAAGTTCTCGTCATGCCGGCGAATCCAGAGCCAGTCCCGCCGGTCCTCCTTTAAGATGATGCCCATTTGAGATTAGGTCTCTTGTGATGCAGGGCGCAGTCTCGCAAATATAGGTTGATAAGGTTTTGATAGGGCATGCCTAGATCAGTCGCTAGAACCTTAAAGTAGGATACGGTTGCTTTATCCAAACGAATAGTGATCGGCTGTTTTAACCTGGATGCGTAGGGGTTTCTTTCGCCCTTCATCCTCGAGAAATCATAATACGCTCTCATAGCTCACCTCCAGTAACTTTTGGCCTCACGCCCATTGGCTTTTCTTGCCGAAATAATCCGAATCACCACGTCATTCTTGCGGTAGCAGTGACATACGACAAGAACACGAAGCTTAAAGCTCATACCCAGCATAATGAAACGGTCCTCGTCCTCCGAATGATCCGGATCAAAGAACCGCACCGCATTCTCGTCAAAAAACACGGTCTGCGCCTCTTCAAAGGAAATATTGTGTTTTCTGATGTTCTCCCTATCTTTAGCTTCATCCCATTCAAAACGCAATTTCATTATACTCAACCACTGTGCGCTGTAAGCGCACAGGATGGGTCGCCGCCTAAAGGCGGCTTAAGACTTCCCAATCGTAAAATTTTCATCATCTTCCTTTGTATGTTTCTCAATGTAATCCCTGATCTGTTCTTCGGTAACGACTCCCGTGGTGGCACAGAAGTAGCCTCTGACCCAAAAGTGTTTTCCCCAGTATCTTTGTCTGAGTTCCTTAAATTCCATCTG
>JACQJO010000008.1 GCA_016205025.1 Elusimicrobiota bacterium | reverse complement strand
GCTCGAGGAATGATTGCGACATCTTTCCGGAACAAAATCATGCCGTTTAAACGGCGAAGATATGACTCCGATGAAACGGATTAACAGTCAGCAGGGCTTGTATCAAGCGGCGCTTTCAGATATGACGGGGAACGGGGAAGAGCCGGAATCCTTATGCGGGACAGGCTCCTAGCTAGATACAACCAGTCGTGTTGCGGGAAGAACTGCTCGGCCAAGGGCTCGTCGGCCAACCCAAAAGAAAAGCGAGACATTGACTTTAATGCCACTAAGCAACTTTTCTTTTGCGTGTGGGTTAGTAGGAACAAGAACGTAACGAATAGTTGGACTCCTAGTTTTGGGACCAAGGCTAAAAAATGCGGGTGATCCAGCGGGGTAGGTCTGGTCAGTTTTTTCTCGGATTTTCCAGAAGAAGTCATGTCGAATACCCTGCAAACTCACGTCCGGGTTGGCAGGATAAATTCGGGGTGTTCTTGTGCCTGATCTATTAATCACAACGACAGGAATAGAGATGGTGAAAGGGCCATTGGAATTGACCGGCCGTGGGTTTTCCAGAAACCTATTAAGGTGAGCATAGATGCCGTGGGGAAGAGCCAGGCGGAGCCCCTCTGCTCCCTTGGGCGCTTTTCCATCAAAGGTGATTTGAATCAAACGGCCCGCTATCGGCCAATCTGGTCTCCTAATGATTCTTCGAGTTGCCAGAACAGGGTTTGACATCACCATGCCCAATAACAATGCTATCCCCAGGGTTTGAATTTTCATGTCTTTGCCTCCATTTGAATATTACTCTCCCTATGCCTTATGCAAGTCTAAAACACCTTATACGAGCAAACAAAACTACATTGCATAGCGGCCCAGCCACAATGATTCGTTGGCATTAGGATCAACGATCAATAAGTAAGTAGCCGTCACAGCGCAATCCCATCCCTGAACAAAAAATATTTTTAACTGAGGATTGGCATGCATAGATTCTTGAAGAGCGGTTTTTAAGGCTCGACGGCCGGCGGCGCCCTCGCTGATCGAATCGTCGTTGCCTATGGCAGCCGATGTTGCTTCGTCTAACCCCTGGGCTGAAAAGGCAAGGGGCGTAAATTCAAATCCATCCGTTAGCTCCTTATGCTCGAATTCCTTTTCGGCCGTTATTTTTACTAAAGAAGTAATATCGGTATTCTGTTTCTGTATCGGCAAGGCTTCGCTTTCAAAGCCAAGGCCGCTTTTGTAGCCAAGTTTGCGATCAAGACGCGCAACGGCTTTGTTTAACGGCGGAAGAATGGTTTGGTCGAATTGATTTTTGAGTTTAATTAAGGCGGGGTTGCGCAGGGAATACTTCGCCTCCGGATTGGCGTTATTGTTGGTTTCACTATTTCCATTAATGCGTTCAATGGGTTTTAATTGCGCATCGAGCTTCCATATCTCGTGACGCACAACCCGGCAGTATCCGATCAGCAATCCCCCCTCCGACACATCCGCATACAAAGCAACGGAGCCGGTTTTGCCTTCCATGAGGGCGGCATATGTTTCTTTGCCGGATGATTTGATGCCCACTAAATGCAGGCCTAGGGAAGGATTTGTTTTATTTACGTGAGCAATGAAGATATCGGCCATTTCTCTGATTTTCCATTCGCAAGAACCGGAGAAACTTTCGGTTGACCCTAAGGTTAAAATACCAATAACTGCTACCGAGAATTTTAAAGACATTTTTGACTCCTTCTCTTTATTCGTTAGTAATTAAAAATTTGCATACATGAAAATTATAGATCAGGGTTAATTTTTTGTCGTGGGCCCTTCGGGGAAATTTAAAACGGGACTTTGGTTGGCTTCATGTTAAACCTAACTGTTTAATCCACTCTCGAGGATTGGAATAATCCTCAAAATAAAAATCGGGCTTAGCTTTAAGCAACTCCTCCTTGCCGGCCATCCCGCAGCCGACCGCCGCGCTTTTAAAACCGCAGGCGCGCGCCGCCGCGATATCTAAGACGGTGTCTCCGATCACGAAAATGTCATCCTTGATAAATTTTTGCCGGTAGTGTTTCTCGGCCTTGACGGAGGCCCGCGCGATCAACTGCGGTCGCTCGATCGAATCCGTTGAGAATCCTCCCACCGGAAAAAACCGGTTCAGCCCGGAGCGCTCCAGCTTGATTCGAGCTCCGTTTTCCAAATTTCCGGTGCCTAAAGCCAAATAAACTCCGGGTATTTTGGCCACCGTTTCCAAAAAATCTTGTATGCCGCCCAAAAGTTTATAGCCGGAACTTGTTTCGACTTGAGGCCGCAAAAAATTGGGGTAAACCTCGATTAATTTTTCCAACTCTCCGCTGTCGGGCTCGCGGCCAATTTTTTGGCGCAAAACATCCACAAAAATGGCCGGGTCGGTGCGGCCGCGGCCCTCTATCCCCTGCAACGCGTTCTTGATTCCATAACGCTCCAAAAACATATTTTCAATAGCGCGTTTGCCGGCGCCGCCCGTGGAAATCAAGGTGCCGTCAAGATCGAAGAGAAGAAGCTTGGACATAAAACTAGAATTTAGAATTTAGGATATGGGATTTAGGGTAAGATAAAAAAATGACTCTCTCTGACCTAAATCCAAAATCCTAAATCCTTATTAGTTCCAAAACAGGACTGACCCTTTTTTGATGACTCCCCCAACCATGTTGACCGCGAAATAATAAGGGATTTCCCGGTAATCTGCAACGTCCGCCAATATTAAATCCGCCTGTTTGCCGGTCTCAAGGCTCCCCACCCGGGCCGCGATACCCAAAGCCCAAGCGCCATTAATCGTGCCCGCGGTCAGCGCCTCCTCGGGACTCATTCTCATCTGCGTGACGGCCAAAGATAAAATAAATCCCATATTCAGCGTCGGGCTGGTGCCGGGGTTAAAATCGGACGCCAGGGCGACCGCCGCGCCCCCCTCGATCATTTTTCTGGCGGGCGGATAACGCTTGGTGGATAAAAACAAATTAGCGCCCGGCAACAAAACCGCTAGAGTCGGCGATTTAGCTAAAACTCTTATATCTTTATCCTCCACTTGGTCCAAATGATCCACGGAAACCGCGGACAAATCGCAGCCAAGCCTGGCCGCTCCCGTACGATGAAGTTGTTCCGCGTGTATTTTTAAACCATACCCGAGCCTCTTGGCTTTCTCCAGGATCCGGCGGGATTCATCGGGAGAGAAAAAACCTTGATCGCAAAAAACGTCGCAAAATTTGGCCATTCCCTTAAATCGAGGCAGCATACGTTCGGTAATTTCACGGATATAACCCTGTCTATTGCCTTCATGCTCCTGGGGCAGGGCGTGGGCTCCCATAAAAGTGGCCACCAATTCAAGCGGGGTTTGGGCGTCCCGGATAACGCGTAGAATCTTTAATTCCGAATCATAATTAAGTCCGTAACCGGACTTAACCTCCATGATGGTGGTGCCATGACGCAGGGCAACTTCGCACCAGCGCTCTAGCATTCCCTTGAGAGCCTCCGGGGTTGATTCGCGTAAATCCCGTAATGAACGTTTAATTCCTCCCCCTTTCTCGGCGATCTGTTCGTAGCTCCATCCTTTAACGCGTAGTTCAAAATCCTTCAACCGGGGCGCCGCGAAAACGGCGTGCGTATGGCAATCCACGAAGCCGGGCAAAACCACTTTTCCCTTGGCATCCAAAACCTTAACCTTGGCCCCGCCGATCAACTTTTTTAAGTTAGGGTAGGAACCCAGGGCCGTAATTTTGTCTTCCTTAATAAGAAGAGCCGCATCCTTAATCAGCCCAATCTGGCTCATTAAGATGGCGCGGCGAGGAGAACGACGGGCTTGTTTAGACCCGGACAAAGCCATGGTCACTGCTTGTCCAATATTAGTTATTAACAACATGTTGATAACCTGTGGATAACTTGGGTACGGGGAAAACTTGTAGGTAATCAGCAGTGCTTCGTGGCCAATAAATAGGGACAGACACTACTTTTTTAGAAAAGTAGTGTCTGTCCCTATTTATTAAAACCACTTATTTTCAGGGTATTTTGATCTTATTCTCTTTGGCAAACTTCCTGGCTTCATCATAGCCGGCATCGGCATGGCGAACAACTCCGAGGCCGGGGTCATTAGTTAGAACCCGCTCTAAACGAGCCGCCATCTCTTTGGTTCCATCGGCAACAATCACTTGTCCGGCGTGCAGGGAGTAACCCATGCCCACGCCGCCACCATGATGGAAACTGACCCAACTGGCTCCGCTGGCGACATTAAGCATCGCGTTTAAAACCGGCCAATCCGCGACCGCGTCCGACCCATCCTTCATGCCTTCGGTTTCCCGGTAAGGACTGGCCACCGAACCGCTGTCTAAATGATCCCGGCCGATCACCACCGGAGCCGTGATTTCTCCTTTTTTTACCAGATCATTTAAGGCAATGCCGAACTTGGCCCGCTCGCCATAACCCAGCCAGCAAATCCTAGCGGGCAACCCCTGGAATTTGACATGCCGCGCGGCGTGATCAATCCAACGATTCAAGCCCTCATTTTCAGGAAACAATTTTTTGGCCAAGGCATCGGTGCGGTAAATATCTTTGGGTTCGCCGGAAAGGGCGACCCAGCGGAAAGGGCCCTTCCCCTCGCAAAAAAGCGGACGGATATAAGCCGGCACAAAACCGGGAAAATCATAGGCGTTTTTAACTCCCGCCTTATGCGCCATGGTGCGGATATTATTGCCGTAATCAAAAACCTGCGCGCCCATTTTTTTGAAATCAAGCATGGCCCGCACGTGAATAGCGATGGAATCCATCGCTCGCTTGGTGTAGCTTTCGGGATCATCGCGCCTTAAAATCACGGCCCCCTCAACAGAGCACCCTTTGGGAATGTAGCCGTTTAAAGGATCGTGGGCCGACGTTTGATCCGTCACCACGTCCGGCATCAGGCCGCGACGCGCAAGCTCCGGTAAAATTTCGGCCGTGTTGCCCAAAAGACCGATGGATAGAGCCTCGCCTTTTTTAACCGCCTTGCCGATTTTGGCCAATGCCTCGTCAAGATTGCGGGACATCTCCATTAAATAGCCGGTATCCAGCCGCCGGTTAATACGGGAAAGGTCGGTCTCGATCGCCAGAAGGCAGCCGCCATTCATTGTAACCGCCAAAGGTTGGGCGCCGCCCATGCCGCCCAAGCCTCCGGTCACCACCCAGCGGCCCTTCAAACTGCCGTCGAAATGAGCTCTGGCGCAGGCCGCGAACGTCTCGTAGGTTCCCTGCAGAATTCCCTGCGTGCCGATATAAATCCAGGAACCGGCCGTCATCTGCCCATACATCATCAAACCCAATTTTTCCAACCGGTCAAACTCATCCCAAGTGGCCCAGCGGCCGACCAAGTTGGAATTAGCGATCAGCACGCGCGGCGCCGTTGGAAACGTCCGGAAAACGCCGACCGGTTTGCCGGACTGGATTAAAAGCGTTTCATCATTGCCGAGTTTTTTTAACGATTCCACGATAGCGTCGAAAGCATCCCAATTTCTGGCCGCTTTCCCGCGGCCGCCGTAAACCACCAAGTCCTGGGGTCTCTCCGCAACGTCGGGATCCAAATTATTCATCAACATGCGCAACGCAGCCTCTTGAGCCCAGCCCTTGCAGGTAATGCCGGCACCGCGGGCGGCCCGGATCGTGGTTCGTGCAACGGCCTTCGCGGGGGTCATAACATTCAATCGGTCTTTCCGGCTCTGGAGCTTCTTAACTTACCCTTATTGCCGCCGGCTCTCTGCGCCAGGTCATAAATTTCCCTGTCCAAATTGATCAAGGCGATCACGCGGCGGGAAACAAAATAAGAATAATAAACATTGTAAAGAGGAATCCATTGCCTGGCCACGGCGCGCCTGGAAATCTCCTTGAGGTAGCGGCGCATGCTTTCGCGGATTTCATAAAGAATAATCCGGGAATCCCGGTCAAGATCAACCAAGGGCTCACGCGCGCCCAGATAGCGCTCGGGGATGCCAAGTTTAACCCAGTAAGCCTGATGATCCGACGTCCGAATGGCGCCCTGGGCCCTGCCCCACACGGCAAAATCGTTGCCGCGATCGATAACGGAGGATTCCGGGAAATGGCGTGAAATAAAAATATGATCGATTCTTAGTCCATCATTGGACGTGGTCGCGCAAGGCTTGGCCGGACCGCTCAAGCAGGTGTCCCGAACTTTGGCCAGATTAATCAGAATTTTGTAATCAGGACTGCCCACCGGAATATTAAAGTCTCCCGCCAAAATAAAAGGATGGCCCCGGGAAAACTCCCGGATAATCCAGGCCAGCTCATAAATCTGGGTGTAGCGAAGCAGGGTGTGGTAAAGGCCGCCAATCTCGGAAATAATATGGATGTCATAAAAATCAATGCTGCGGCCGTGGCCCAAATCAAAACGCAGAGCCAAAATTCCCTTGTCCGCCCAAATCTCGGGATCAAACAACCCCTGGAAGGGATCGTTAACCGTGAAGGGGAAAAAACGAATCTTGACCGCTGGATAGCGGCTCATTACCACGAGGCCGTTGCCGAAAAGTATGTTGTTTTTAAAATAATAATTGTAAGGATATTCGCTGTTGTTGATAAAAAACCGAGTGTCCTTTTTGGTCCAGACTTCTTGGAGGGCCACGATATCGTAATCGGACCGGCGCAGGCGTTGGGTTATTTTGGGAAAGCGCAGGGCTCTCGGAGCCAGAGGCATGAAAACCGGAGCCCCGGCGACGTTGTAGGTTATGATCTTAAGATTTTTGGCAAAAGAAACCGTGGAAAAAAAACAAAGGACGATCCCTAAATAAAATAAAAAACATAACGCCCCGTTGGTGGCACTTGCAGCGGGGCGTTTTATACTGAATTTCCAGGAAACGGAACTACCAGCGCTGCCCTGTGTTTCGACGGCCTCTGCCTCGATCACCGCCACCGCCGCCACCACCGCCGCCCCAAGAGCCACCGCCGCCACGATTATCCCGATTCAAAGGCTTAGCTTCCTCTACGGCGATCTTGCGGCCATTAATCTCGGTGCCATTGAGCTTGGTAACGGCGTTCTTGGCATCCGTTTCACTTTCCATCTCCACGAACCCGAACCCACGGGACTGCGCGGGATCGAATTTACTTTTAATGACTTGCGTGGAGATCACCTTGCCGCATTCGGAAAAGACCTTTTGCAGGTCCTCATCCTTGGTTTCAGGGGAAAGATTCCCCACGAATAAACGTTTGCTCATTTCTTTGTTTTGCTCCTTGTCCCGATAATCAAAAGCATCGGGGCTTTTCGACTGCTTAGTTTTTGGGGAAGGTTCCCTCACAGTTGCCTACTAGTCCTCCCGTTTCACCGCCTGTTTGACTGGTCTTCTGGTAAACAATCAAACAATTAGCGTAGTGAGATTCTAACACAGAAATATGGATATTTCTATAAAAGTCTGTTAAGAACTAATAGGGGGCGGACCAGCAACAGAAATTTGATGAATAAAGGCGCCGGAACAGCGGAAATCGTCGCGCTACTCGCCGAAACAGTTCTTTTCCACGATTTTTCCGCCAAAGAATTAGAAAAAATAGCTCTAAATTTCACTAAAGAAATCCACCCGAAAGGCTCGATTCTCTATAAACGGGGAGATCCGGGAAACAAACTCTACATCATCTCGAGTGGTCAGGTGGCTTTGATCGGGTCAAGCGGCTCCAACGGCAAGGAAACGGTGCTGACGGTTCTTGGCCGCGGCGAAGTATTAGGCGAGATGGCCGTCCTAACCGGGGAGCCCCGCACCGTCACGGTTCGTCTCGAGGCGACCAGCGAGTTCTACAGCCTCAACAAAAAAATGTTTGACGAAATGCTGATGGAAAGCCCGTTATTGGGCGTGCATCTGTCGCGGATCATCTCGCGGCGGCTTTCCGCCACCACCGAAACAGCGCTCGAGGTGATTCAAAAACGGCGGCTTTCGGAACCCAAGCTGATCCTTCTGTTTCGGCTGATCGACGAGTTGTCCGGCAATATCTTCGGCATTAATCTCGGCGTCTCGACCTTGGAGCAAACCCGGCGGCGCGTCTGCATCGTGGAACCCTGCGTGGATCCCAAATCCGGAATTCTCAATAGCCTGGGAGCCGCCTGCCCGGAATTTTCCAATCTGGAAACATCCGCCACCGCTCTGGAGGTGGTCAGAAAATGCCGCGTGAGCCACCCCTCGGGCTTGGACATCCTGGCCATGCCGAGCCATCTGATTTCCGGCGCCCTGGATAAAAACCGCGTCTTCGGGATTTTAAACTACCTGCGCTCCAGCTATGACGTTTCTTTTATTCTGACTAACCCGCTTCAGTGGGA
The DNA here is from genome assembly GCA_016205025.1 of Elusimicrobiota bacterium. Lineage (GTDB taxonomy): Bacteria > Elusimicrobiota > Elusimicrobia > JACQPE01 > JACQPE01 > JACQJO01. The sequence goes on along the minus strand of JACQJO010000008.1, from coordinate 5,235 downwards.
GAGTTTGAGAACCGTATTCGAAGAGGTGGATCAAATCTATCTACTCTCGCCTGCCGGCAATCAAGATCAGGCCGGCTATAAAACCAAGCTGACCCAAATTATCGAGGAGGCGAAAAGCGGAACAAAAATCGGCCAAATTCAGTTCGTCGAAGACGGCCACAGTTCCTTCACCGACACCGACAACATAAAAATCGGGTGGGCCCGGAGCATCACCAAAAGCTACGAGCGAAATAAAAACGTGTTTGAGGCGATGCTGGGCACCCCCACCATCCGTGCGGTCGAACGAATGGCCCGGCATCTGGGCAACCTAAAGATCGGTCTGGCGCTGGGCTCCGGCGGGGCCCTTGGTCATAGCATCATCGGCATCCTGAAAGTCCTGGAGCGCGAAAGAATCTATCCCGATATCATCGCCGGGACATCCATTGGATCATTGATCGGCGCCATGTACGCCAAGGGCATGAGCGTGGAGGAAATGGAGCAGGTGGCGCTCTCCATAGACAAACATTGGGTCAGGGAAACAATTTTTTGGGATCTCTCGATTCCGCCAAAAAACGGATTTTTAGGGGGATTTCGTCTGCAGAGATTTTTAAGAAAACTCTTCAACGACCTTCATTTCCGGGACCTGGAAATTCCCTTCACCTGTGTGGCCACCGACATCACAACGGGAGAGGAAATTATGTTAAATCAGGGCCGCCTTCTTGACGCTGTCCGAGCCAGCATCGCCATTCCGGTGGTTTTTAAGCCGCAGCTTCTTGACGGGCGCCTGTTGGTCGACGGCGGCTTGGTCAATCCCGTGCCCACCACCACGCTCATGGGGATGAACGCGGATGTTTTACTGGCGGTCAGGCTAAGCAACTCGCCGACCGAACGGCGCTTCAGCGCCGATTTGGCCGGCCAGGGAACGCAGACGCAATCGCTAGGACTCCTGGATATTTTTTTCCGAACATTGCTGACCATGAGTTATCAAATCGCGGCCAATAAAATCGAGGTGGCCCACGTGATCATCCACCCGCAAACTCCAACCTATAGCTGGACGGATTTCGACAAAGCCGCCGACTTGATCAAAATTGGGGAGCTCGCGGCCGAAGAGGCCCTGCCCAAAATTAAAGCCCAACTGCCCATCTTCGCGGACTACTGCACCACAAAACTAAAATGGGGCAACTCCGCCATCGACTAAAAAAAATTCTTGTTTTTGAATTTATCGTAAATCTTCCCGGAAAACGAAAGAAGCAAAAGAAAAAAACTGCAAATTTAAGATAGCGCATGAAAAATCACGATAAATTCAGGATAGCAAAAGGAGGTTCGTGGTGCGGGAAAAATTTGTGGGCAACCATTCGGGCCTTCCATGTTTTTCCCTCTCCCTGGAGGCTCATCATTACCCATATCTTTTCGTTTCCCCTCGGAAATCTCGTAAAAAATGGCTCTGTCATGAGTATTTTTTTCGTCACCCCCGCGAAGGCGGGGGTCCAGACCCTTCTTCTCTGTAAAATAAGAATCTGGATTCCCGCCTTACTCTTGCGCAGAGCTACGAGTACGCTGGCCCGCCGGGGGCGGGGCCCCTGCAGTCTCGGGAATGACGGCATTTTGGGAGGGATATCATCGACTTATGGGTAATGATGAGCCCTGGAGGGGAGAGGGGCAGGGTGAGGGTGATAAAGGGCCTTCGAGTGGACCCCTCACCCCAAACCTAGAACTGGGACTTCATCCCTGCTAACTTAATTCTTTCTGAACGTATAAAAACGTCTTAAAATAAGGGGTTTTCGCTGTGTCCCTGGCTTTTGACCAGAAATACCCTGTAGAGGGAAATTTGAGTTAACTTAGCGGGGATGGAACTGGGACTTTTGGGGTAGTTTCGTGTAGGACTTCTGGCCCAGGGTCATGGGGTCCAAAGACTCATGACACAATCAAAAGGTGGCTATATAATTTAACAACCGCATAAATACAAAACCAAAAAAAGGAGAAAAGAGAAAAAATGAAAAAAATAGTGGCTATAAAACTCTTAAGCTTAATGCTGGCAACGACGAACCCGTGGTGCGCCCAACCAGCGCCGGTTAGAAATAATCAAATCGAAAAAGAAGAAATAGAACAAGTTCTCCAAAAAAAATTGGGGGACTTCCTTGGAATGGTGCCCGAACTTGTTGGATATAAGCGGGAATTCCCCGTTGGTGTTAACACCTCCAACGCCGAACTGTTTCGTTTTTTAACTGGAAAAACTCCAACCCAGCTTGTTGAGAGCGACGACCGGTGGAAAAATTGCACGGATGCTTTCTATAAACGAACAGCCGTCTGCTACCGCCATGGTTATTTTAGCGTTGAGATCCTAAACATAGATGGAGTCTACGCAGTGGAATTATTCCAGGCACTGGAAGAAGAAGAATCTGCCCGCAATGAATACCACAGAGCCCTACAGGCGCGCCATCTACAAGAAGAAGCGGCCAGCTTATTGAGTCTGCCTGAACCCGAGCGCAAGAAGCTCCTCACTGAAAGTAGGACGACCGTGGACGCCAAGGAAAGAGCGCTTGTGATCGCCCAAAAGTACGCAGGCTACTTCAGAATGGCTCTCACTGCAAAAGGAAAACTTACATTGAATGAACTCTATCTTACCAACGGCACAGACTACTACTTAGAGCTTAAACCCTATACGCACGGCGGCAACCGCAACCAATATGGAGGTGCGAGATGGTAACGAAAAATTGGATTGCTAGAACCGGCGGTCAATAAAACGGCATTAGGAGCAGTTTCGGTAAGGTGACATACTGCGGCGTTGGGTACTCTTTAAGACCGATCACAATTCCTCGCTGATTGACCGGCGGCGTGTAGGTTCCAAATAGCCGGTCCCAAAAAGAAAAAAGGTTTGAGTAATTGGAATTAGTTTCCCGGATCACGTCCGAATGATGGATTCGGTGCATATCAGGCGTAACTATAATTTTCTTAATCCGCGTTTCCCAAGGTTCACCAATCCCGATATTGGCGTGCTGAAACTGCGCCGCTAAAAGAAGCCCGGCTTCATGAACCGCCATGGCCAAAACGGTTGGCCCCCAAACAAGCCCGATGCCCATCTTGAAAATCAAGGACCACAAAATCTCGCCTAAATGAAACCGGGAAGCGCTGGTGACGTCCAAATCCAAATCGCTATGGTGAACCTTATGCAAACGCCACATCAGCGGCACCTCATGGTATGCCTTATGCCAGCAGTAAGTCGCGAAATCCAGAAAAAGAAACGAAGCGGCCATATTGGCCGCCGGTCCCAGGTTCAGCCAATGAAGAAGACCGATTCTGTTCTGCTCTAAATAATAGAGAAAGGCCAGCACAAAGCTGCTAACCGTGATATTAAGGAACAGGGAATTGAAAGCGCCGATAAAAAGATTTTTAAGATAGTGGCGCGGCCTTGGCTCCACCAGCGGACGAAAGGGTTTGACGATCTCCCATAATCCAAAAACGAACAATCCCAATAAAGCCGCCGCCAACCGCCATGTGCCGGTATAGAGAGCAACCGTCATAGCGACCAATATCTCAAATCTCTTTTGATTTTCCCCTGGGATTTTCCGTCCACTTCAAGATAGCCGAAGACAAAGTAATTAAGCGCCGGGCCTTTCTGTCGCGGAGCCAAGTTGATATGGCGGCCCTCGGTAAAAGCGACGCGCTCGGAATCAAGGTTGCCAAAATAAAACTCTTTCTTTTGAGGCCAGAGATTGCCGAACGCCACGTCAATGGCAACCCAGCCGCGTTCTTGGTCAAAAAATTTGGCCCAGCAGTGATATTTGGGGTCTTCTTTGCCCTCTTTTTCTTTGGCCAGCCAAGAACCCATCACAAACTCAACCGGAACGCCGACCGACCGGCCCAAGCTCATGAAAAGCGCGTGAAAATCGGTGCAGTTTCCTGTTTTCTGGCTTAAGCAGTAAAGGGCGCTTCCTTCGCCGGAGGGCTTGAGCTTCTCCGGCTCTCTTTTGTAGTAAACAGCGTTGGCCCAAATATAATCGTAAATCTTGCGGGCCTTGGCCAAGGTTTCCTTTTCAGAACCCGTGATCTCCAAGGCCAGCTTCTTTGTTTTTCCATCCACCGGAATCTGCGGCGGCAATGGCTTAAGGTAATTTTTCATTTTTTCCAAAACAAAACGGCCGCTCTTATCATTTAACGCCAAGGCCTTGCGCTCCAGCTCAAAAGAAACAACAACCTGCAGGGGAAATGACTTGGCGTTCTTGGTTTGAATGTAAAGAAAACGGTTTCCGGTTGTTTTGTCTTTTTCAATGCGCCAGTCAACGGGGGAATTAACCCACAGGTCCTCGATCTTCTGTGCCTCGTCTTCCCGGGGAAGCTCAAGCCAAAGCCGGATATCCTTGGCGTCGGCCGAAACCGCGGTTATGGTGAATTGATCCTCAACCCGGAAGCGTGCGATCGGAAGCTGCCTCGAAGCTTCGAGGGAACCCCACAAACCAACGATTAGCCCGGCCGCAACAATTCCTCTGAACATTGCTACTTAACCGGCACCCTCTCATTTTTGTCGTTGTAGGTGTAGCGCGGCTTGCCATTGACTTTATGAATCAGAACCTTGTCAATCTTCCAATCGTTTCCTGATTTGGTTGCGTAAAAGTCAAGATCAACCTTGCTCCTATCCCCCTTGATAGCAGACCGAAAGTCGGCGCAAGCGAAGAACTGATCATTGCCTAAATGAACAACCTTATTTTTGTGAACACGAACCAAAGATAGATTCCACTCCTTGCCCAATTTAGCGTCACGGATCTTAAAACCGCCCGAGGCCTTGGCTTCTTTGACATGGTTCTGCACCGTCTTGGTATATTCCTGGCTCATCTGCTTGTTCCAAGCCACCGAGCCAACCGGATGCTCATGCTTGGGATGCTCTTTTCCCTGGGACTGCGCCTTGCCCTTTGGGTGCTCTTTTTCCTTGGGATGCTCCTTGCCCGCGGGATGCTCCTGGGCATGGGGATGCTCGGGATGCTCTTCGGCCATTGCAACCCAAGGCAGTCCCAGGCTTAGCAAACTGACAGCGATTATTCTGATCATTGAATTTCCCTCCATCGTTAAGCGAGCCATTCTCCTACATTTGCGCTCTGCTTTCCACAACATTAAACGTATGGGTTTAGCGCAGGGGAGTCACCCTTGAACCCAGTAGTGGAGGCCGTTCGCAGAGCTCGCGGCACCTGGGGCGCCGGAGGCGCTGCTCCGAGGGGCCCCGCGAGCACGCGGGGAGAACCGTCGGGACTGGTTCTCGGGTCT
>JACQJO010000052.1 GCA_016205025.1 Elusimicrobiota bacterium | reverse complement strand
GTCCCTTTGTCAACCCGCTTTCCTTATAACGATCGCTCGTTAAAGGAGGATTCAGCCTACAGGGGCGAACGGGAAATATCCCCTGGTTGGTACGTGTCAACCAACTAGCCTTGTAGAGCATTATTCTGGACACACGGAGGGTTAACCATGCGTCAGCATCTGATCGCGATCGCCGCGCTGGAGATCGGCGTCTTTGTGACTTACGCCTTGATCGCTTTGTCGACCAAAATTCTCGGCGTATAGCGGCCGACCGGTTCCGGGGCGTCTTGATGAAGCCATTCCACGGCGTCATTGAAGCGATCAAACCAGTTCCAGCCGGCGCCCTGGTAAGGGTTTAGCGCAGGGGAGTCACCCTTGAACCCAGTAGTGGAGGCCGTTCGCAGAGCTCGCGGCACCTGGGGCGCCAGAGGCGCTGCTCCGAGGGGCCCCGCGAGCACGCGGGGAGAACCGTCGGGACTGGTTCTCGGGTCTGGGGGCAAGGGTGACTCCCCTGCGCTAAACCCTTTCGCGCCCTGCGGTTTAAAGAGAGTTTTGATCTTGTCCAAAATCGCGTCGTTTGACGGCCAGGCGCAGGCCGTTGGAATCCCCAAACGCGCGCCCGCGATCGCCCCGTGAAGCCGAAAACTCACCAAGCGGGCGCTCTGGGCCAAACAGGCAAGAAAGCCGTCGATATCGCGCCGGTAATGAACCATTCGCAGGTTGCGGCCAACCTGGCGGCAGAGCCATTCGGCCTGCCAATAATCCCGAGCGGGATCGCATAAATAAAGAATGAGTCGGGGCCCCGCCGTTGCCGCCATTTTACTCAAACAATCAAGAAAAGCCCGCTCTTTAATCGTCCCGTTAATAACGCATCCCGGCGCGCGTTCCGCGGCAAACGGCCGGTCCTGCAGGGCACTGGAGGGGTCCCGCCTGCGGCGGGCCACCGTACCCGGAGCTCCGCGCAGGGTAATGCCCCAGGTCGGATCCGTTGTCGGTTCGGCCCGGACCGGCCCGCCGAAATCATTCAAAAAATCAAGCGACGCCTGGTCGCGCGCGGAGAAACGAATCCGTGATCCGAATCTGTTTAAAAACCGTTTCAGCCACCACCGCGTTGATTCATGCCTTAAAGGCCCGAGGCTCGCGGCGTCAAAATGAATTCCTTCTTTCGCCGCTTTTTGGCCGAGATAGGCCCAAGCGAGGTAGTACAAAAAACTTCTGCGGCTGGTGTAATCCTGAAGGAGCCCCCCCAAAAAAACAACCCGGTCCAAATCATTTAACCCTCGCAACCTGGGCCAGGCTCTCGGCCAACTGATGAAATCAATATCATTGTCCCACTGTTGATGCAGCCATGCTTGATGCATCCAATCATCGCCAAAATTACCGCGCCCAAAATACCCGGCAACGGCAATCATGAAGAAAGAACGGCTTGCGCCGTACTCCTCCCTCCTCGCAGCTTAATAATCATAAAACTAAAAATATAGCCTATCAAAAACCCTAGCAAAGAGCGTAGAACAATTCGATCTATAGGGGTATGCGCATGTAAAAAACTGTTCATGGTCACAATAGGACCAAACAGCCCGAAGGCACGCCATGCTTGCGCTTCTTTCTTTCGAACCCCAGTCACCTGACCGGCTAAGGCAAAGAAAAACCAGCCGGTCGTCTCTGCCACTCTGGGCCTTAAGCCAATGGCCACCTCCATCCAATCTCTAATAGCGTGCTCAAGAGAGGTCACCGGTAAAAACATCTTGAGCCGAAGCAAGGCCACTGCAACCAACGTCAGAATCAACACTTCAGAGACGGAAAAAAATTGCCCGCGCCGGCGCTGACGCAGAATTAAAACAACAAAAGGCAAGGCGAAAACTAGCGTCACAAAATGCAGCCCTTGCAGTTGATAGCGAAAAGCGTCCGTTTGAAGCAAAGCCCAAGCTGCCGAACCGCCGCCAAGGGCCGCGCAAAAAGCGCCGATGGGCCCCAATCCCGCCCAAACCGCGGTCAAGGGAACACTCAAAGCGGCCAAAAAAGCACCCGCGCGGCGCGCCCAAAGCGCGAAAGCCGGCTCCAGGGCAACGTTCGGCTCGCTAACGGTTCCGATTTCAACGCCGCGCCGTTTGAGTTGTTGCGTCAAATTAATCAAGAGGCGTCTTTGCGGCGGCCAAGGCGCCTCCGGAAAAATCCAAAATACGGCCGAAGACATTCTCCTGTCGCGCACGGCGCGCAGGTAACGCGCCAACAAAGAATCGGGGGTCCGGCTCCACTGGCGAGCTTCATGGGGCGGCAAACAAAAAAGACCCGGGCGCACGGGGCAGTTCCAAACCGAAGGCAAAGCGGAAACAGATTTTCCCAGCAGCGCCTCGACTTCAGGCTCATGGATGGAAACCGCCCGGCCCGGACCTGCGTGGTTTAACAAAATCAAATCAATGGTCTGGGCGCTAGCTTGCGTTAAGGCCAACGCCAAAAAAAAGAATGGCTTAGTTATTTTGATGATCAGTGGCAGGCGGCGCCATGGGATTCTGGGCGCCTTGGTCTGGGATGAACGGCGCGGCCTCTTCGCCTTGCGAAGCATTCTCGTCAACGACCGGCAGATCTTGAAGGGATCGCAGACCGAACTGCCTTAAAAATTCCGGCGTCGTGGCGTAGAGGATAGGCCGGCCGACGGTTTCCTTACGCCCGGAAACACGAACAAGATTTTTCTCAAGCAGAGTCTCAAGAGCGGCGATCACCTCCACGCCCCGGATTTCCTCGATTTCAGCGCGGGTGATCGGCTGGCGATAGCTGATAATGGCCAGCGTTTCCAACGCGGCTTGGGACAATCGAAAACTGGTCCGGTCTTTAAAAAGCTTCTTAATCCAAGCGGCGTAGCGAGGATTGGTCGCAAATTGGTAGCCTTCCGCAACCTCTAAGATAACGACCGGCGAATCCTCGCGGGAATAGCGGGCTCGGATCGCTGCCAGGGCCTGCTTAATTTCCACGGCAACGGAATCTTGGCCGTCATCGCGTGGTTCGCTTGTGCCTGGTGTCAAAATTTCCCTCAAGCGCGCCAAGGTCAGCGGCTCGTCGCTGGCAAAAAGCAAAGTTTCTAAAATTTGCTCCATGGACAAGTCGCTCATGACAACAACACCTTAACCAAAAAGATCTCGCCGTAGGGCGTCTTCTGCGCGGCGCGAACCGATCCTCTCTTAATTAACTCCAGTATAGCGAGAAAACAGGCAACCAGGCCACCGCGCGCCGTTTCGTCACGCCAAATGTCCGCGATGGCGACGGCATTCTTGCCGGCCAAAAGACTCATGATCTTCTCAATCTTGGCTTCAACGGGAAAAGGATCGGCGGCGATGGCGTAAGCGTCGCCGTGAACCAGCTTAAATTCATCGTAAGCCTTGCGGAACGCCTGGGCCAAATCAGCAGGTCTTTGCGCGACGGTGTACTCTTCATTCTCAAAAACAGGAGGAGGCCGGAACGCGTAGCGCTCCATGATCTGCAAGCGATCCCCGAACAGCTTGGCCACCTTGGCAAAACGCTGCGCTAAAAGGAGTTTGGAAACTAATTCCTCGCGCGGGTCAATCTGGACTCCTTCCTCAACGGGCCTGGGAAGAAGAAGGCGGGCCTTGATCTGCATGAGCGTGGTGGCCATCACCAGAAACTCTCCACCCAGGTACTCTCCATCAGCACGCAGGGAATCGATATGGCGCAGGTACTCCTCGGTGATATGGGCGATGGGGATGTCGAAAATGTTCAAATTATCGCGTTCAATCAGATAAAGCAGAAGGGTCAACGGACCTTCATAAAGGTCCAAATGAACTTCAAATTCAGAATCCATACCATCTATTATCTACTATCTTTCGTTAAGTTTAGTATTTCGTAAAGGTTTAGCGCAGGGGAGTCACCCTTGAACCCAGTAGCGGAGAGGGGCCCCGCGAGCACGCGGGGAGAACCGTCGGGACTGGTTCTCGGGTCTGGGGGCAAGGGTGACTCCCCTGCGCTAAACCTTTTCAGTATTTCTAACGCCCAGGCCGAGCTTATCTTTAATAGTTTGAAGCCTCGGACGCGCCAGGGCTCGGGCGCGTTCGGCCCCTTCTTGAAGAATCCGCTCCAGATCATCCCGGCGCGCCGCCCAGTCCTCTAAACGCTCGCGAATGGGCCGGATGAAATCGCAAAGAGCGCCGCCTAAACCCTGTTTGAAGCCCGCGTAACCCTGGCCTTGATATTGGACTTCAAGCTCCTTGATTGTTTTTGACACCGTCAGGCTGTAAATGGTCAATAAATTGGCGAGCGCCGGTTTATGGGCCTCATCATAAACGATGTCGTGGCCGGAATCGGTCACCGCGGCCTTGATTTTTTTCCTGATGGCTTCATCGCAATCGCTTAAAGCGATGTAATTGGCCGCGCTGGCGGCGCTTTTGCTCATCTTTTTGGAAGGATCATCAAGCCCCATGACGCGCGCCCCCGCCTTGGGAACAATGGCCTCGGGCACCACAAAAATATCTCCGTAAAGATTATTGAAGCGCCGCGCGATTTCCCGGGTCAGCTCAAGGTGCTGGCGCTGATCATCGCCCACCGGCACGGCGTGCGTGCCGTAAAGCAAAATGTCGGAAGCCATTAAAATGGGGTAATCGAAAAGCCCGACCGAGGAACCCTCTTGATCCTTGCCCGCCTTGTCTTTAAACTGGGTCATGCGCCGGAGTTCACCCATATAGGTGTGACAATTTAAAATCCAAGCGAGTTCGGCGTGTTCGCTGACATCGGACTGCGCGAAAAGAATCGAGCGCGCGGGATCCACGCCCACCGCAAGGCATAGGGCCGCGGTCTGGCGGATTTGCGCTCTTAACTCATCGGGCCGCTGGGCGACGGTGATGGCGTGAAGGTCCACGATGGAGTAAAGGCACTCATGGGTTTCCTGAAGCGCCACCCAGCCGCGAAGAGCTCCCAGATAATTGCCGATATGGACGATCCCGGAGGGTTGAATGCCGGAAAAAACGAGTTTTTTCATACGAGTAAATTATAAAGCCAGTATACAACTGGGCTGACAATCTGGCCGAACAGCCCGGTCCACATTAAAATAACGATGATAAAAAATCCATAGGGCGCCAGGCGTTCATAGGCCAAGCTTAAATTTCTGGGCAAAAGGGAGCCCAGCACCTTGCTTCCGTCTAAAGGATGAACGGGTATTAGGTTAAAAATAGCCAAATAAAGATTGATCAAAACCGCGTAATTAAGGACATAAAACAAAAGATTTTGGTAAGAGCCGGCGCCGGCTATCCGGGCGGCGGCCGCGATGGCGGCCGCCGCCAAACAAGCCAAAAGAATATTGGAGACGGGACCGATCCCCGAAACCAGGACCAAGCTGAACGGCTTGTGGCTTAACCGGTGAGTCGCCACCGGAACCGGCTTGGCCCAACCAAACAGCGGACTGCCGGTCACCAGGCACAGGGCGGGCAGTAAAATGGTCCCCACGGGGTCAACATGCGCCAGGGGATCAAACGTCAAGCGCCCCATGGCCCTGGCGGTGTCGTCTCCGAAATAATCCGCCGCCGCTCCGTGGGAAAATTCATGCAGAATCACGGAGAAAAAAAGAAGCGGTATTTGAATTAAAAAAGATAATTCCACGCTATGCCTCGCTTCGCGAGAAGATCCATCGCATCGCTTGGGTCCGGGACTTGATTTTACCACTCAAGCTCAAATAAAAAAGTTTCGACAATAAAGCGTTTCTCTCGGCGGGATCAACGCCCGCGGCGGCTAAATCCCGGCCGTTCAAATAAGCCGGACAGTCGCGAGCGACCGCCTTGGCCCAATGCGGCCGGGTCAGCCGCAGAGCGCTCGTCAATAAAGGATGCGCTTTATTAGACAAACGCCACCGGCGGCCAAAAAGATCCTCCGCTTGCTTTAAAGCCAGAGTCAGGCCGTGATCGGGCCAGGATAATGAAGACAGCGGCATTGGAGGCTCCTCTTGGTGGTAAAGGTTCAGCGCAGGGGAGTCACCCGCCAAAAATTCGCCATAAACCGCAATCAAGCGCTCTTGGGCCCCGGCGGTTTTAAGCTTGGCGGCCAAGCCCGGCGATATCCGCCGGGGAAGAAATCCGAAATCAAACCCCTCCTGAACGAATAGGTTTAAAACAGGGCCCCAGGAGCGCGCGTCCTCCGCGAAAGCCTTGAGCAGTTCATCTCGTTTTCTGGGCCACGTAATGGTCTCAAGACGGCGCCCATCCTGGGCCTGCCGAAAAAGCCGGGAGGTTTCCGGATGAAAATGAAATCCCAAACGCGCTCTATAGCGCAGGGCGCGAAGCATCCGGGTGGGATCATCTTCGAAACTACGCTCATGCAGAACGCGGATCAGTTGGCCGGCCGCGTCGCGACGGCCCGCAAAAGGATCGATCCAGCTATTTTTAACCGGTTTGGACACACCCAGAGCGACGGCGTTGATCGAAAAATCCCGCCTCCCGAGGTCTTCTAAAACCGTCGCGGCCGGGGAGACGACCGGAAGCGCGCCGGGGGCCCGATAGGTTTCGGTCCTGGGACGCGCCAAATCCAAACGCGAACCATCGCGGGCGGTCCAGCGGCAGGTTCGAAATTGAGGAAAATCTTCCGGTTCTTTAACGGGCGGATAAAGCCCGATGAGATAAGCTCGCGCTTTCCGGTAATCTTGATCGCCGCCTTCAACGACAAAATCAAAATCCTTGGAAACGCGGCCCAACATGCGGTCACGGACCCAGCCGCCCACTAAATAGAGCCGGCCGCTAAACAAATGGAGGCGGTTGAGGCTTCTCAATTTTAGACGGAGGTTGAACAGGCGGCGCCGATAAAGTTTTCTCTAGCGTTTCAACGCGGATTTTAAGATTGCCGGAAATCCCGGCCAGTTCATCTTCCAAAGTGTCGAGCCTGGCGCCCAAAAGCCGCAGGGCTTCGACATGGGTCAACTCGAAGGTCTTCAACGTTTCCACGATGCGCCTGATTTCAAATTCCAGATTTGAAGGCGGCGCGACGGCGGTTGGGCCTGGAGAAACCTGCGCTGGAGCGGGGGCTTGTCCGTTGAAATTCTCTTTTTTGGCTCTGCCCAATTCGCTCAACGCCCACCACGCGGTCAACAACCCCCCCGCGCACAAAACAGCGCTCAAAAGAACACCGGGATCAGCCACAAGGAAATAATACCAAACCGTTAAACCGCGTGAAGGTAAAGCTGATTGGAAACCAGCCAGCCGCTGGGGGTAAAACGCAGGGAACCTGTTTCTTCTCGCAGGTAGTCAAGATTCTTGAAATCAGACAGGATGTCTTCTTGAAATAAGGACCGGGCCGAGTTTGACCGAACGCCTTCCTTGAGTCTCAAACCCATGATCACTTTTCTGCGGTCAATCTCTCGGGCATCCAAGACCTCTTCGTCGGCGCAAGGCGAACGCCCCTCGCGAAGGCAAGCCGTATAATTCCGGATATCGCGGGCATTGGAAAAACTGCGCTGTCCGATTTTGCTGGCCGCCGAAACGCCCAAACCCAAATAATCGCCGAAATGCCAATAAATAAGATTATGGCGGGATCGAAATCCGGTTCGAGCGAAATTAGCCACCTCATAATGCTCCCAGCCCAAACCCTGTAGTATTTCATGAGTTGCCATATATTCATCAGCTTGAAAATCGGGATTAACCGGCACATTCTGACGAAAAAACGGGGTGCCTTCCTCAATCTTGAGCGGATAAACGCTCAAATGTGTGGGCGCCAATTCACAAGCCTTAGAAATAGACTCCCTATGCTGCTTGTCAGACTCCCACGGCCAACCCAAGATCAAATCAAGATTAATATTGGAGAATCCCTGCTCCCGCGCGGCGCCGACGACATCGCAAACGTCATCAAAATCATAATCCCTGGATAATTTGGCCAAGGTGGCGTTATGGACGCTCTCAACGCCCAGGCTTAACCTGTTAAATCCGAGTTGGGTCAAGCGGCCCAGGCACTCGCGGCCGCGCTCACCCATCAGCGTGGCGGGATGGCCCTCTATGGTCCATTCGGCGGCTGGATCCACATCAAAAGAAGACCGGATGGCCGCCGTAACCCTGCCTATTAAGGAAACGGGCAGCAGCGTCGGCGTTCCACCGCCAAAAAAAACAGTGGCCGCCTTAAAACGGCCGCGCCACATCTCGATCTCCCGGATCAAAACATCAACGTAGCGCTCCCAAACGGAGGCGTCGGAAACAGCATGGGTGGCAAAAGCGCAGTAATCGCAACGGCGGCGGCAGAAGGGAATATGAACGTAGAGGCCAAGAGCGCTCGATACTGGATACTGGATGCTGGATGCTGGATACAAAGGGTAAAGGTTTAGCACAGGGGAGTCACCCTTGAACCCAGTAGCGGAGAGGGGCCCCGCGAGCACGCGGGGAGAACCGTCGGGACTGGTTCTCGGGTCTGGGGGCAAGGGTGACTCCCCTGCGCTAAACCCACACTGCAGAGGAGAAATCTCCTTTTTTCTAGTATCTAGCATCTAGCATCGAAAATTTCGCTTAGCGAAATTTTCATCGGATCACCTTGATCCGATTAGGCGGCCAGTAAAGGAACCAAGCCTTTCCCTTTAAATAAGACTCCGGCAAAGGGCCCCAAAACCGTGAATCAAAAGAGGCGTCTCTGTTGTCGCCCAAAACAAAATAATGCCCGTCGGGCACGCGCACCGGGCCAAAATTGTCGCGGATCTCCTCGCCGCGCAGCACATAGGCCAGTTCGGCATTCTGCCAGGCGTCTTGATACTCTTTGGGGGTCAGCCCCACCTGCTCGCCGGAAAAACGCGGAAAGGACCGGCTGTCCACAAACTGCGTGTAGGGTTCCGCGCCCAAGGGGCGATCGTTGACGAATACGGTCTTATTGCGGATCGCCACCACGTCGCCCGCGACGGCGATGGCCCGCTTAATGAAATCTTTTCCGTAATGCTGATTGGAGCGATCCTCGGTTGGAAACTTAAAAACAACGATGTCTGTCGAATGGGCATTTCTGACTCTAAATAGGCGCTTCTCGGTGAAAGGAATTTTGACGCCGTAATAAAACTTGTTGACGAAGAGATGATCGCCTTCGTAAAGGGTCGGCTGCATGGAGCCCGAGGGAATCTTAAATGCCTGCACCAGCGTATACATGATGACCGAGGCCAGGATAACGGCGGAGGAAGCCGTCTGCGCCCATTCCAGATCAATGGACAGCATCTCTTCCTTGGCCTTGGTCTTACTGGCCTTCCAATACCCCGCGGCCACGCCGAACCAAAAACCGCAGATGCCCCCTAAAAGCCCGATATTGGTGAATCCCCTGACGTAACCCAGATAAGCGTAAACGGTAACCGACAGAAGAACCCCGACCGCTCCATAAAACAACCCGTGAAGAAAAGCGGCTTCAAGGCGGGAGGGATCTTCTTTCCTGCGCTCACAGCGCTTCAAAAACCAATACAGAAACCACCGGTAAAACCAGACGCCGACTCCAATAAAAAAAAGACGTCCTTCGGTCATATCAATAGAGGTTCAAAACGTTCAAAAGTTCAAAACGTTCAAAATAGTCAAAAAAATAATTCCTGAGCGCCTTTTGAACCTCTTGAACCTTTTAAGCCTTTTGAACATTTTATTTTACGTTTTTCTTAGCACCGTCAGGAACGCCTCCGGCGGAATGTCGACTCGGCCCAACTTCCTCATCCTTTTTTTACCCTCTTTTTGCTTTTCCAAAAGCTTCATCTTCCTAGTGATATCGCCGCCGTAACACTTGGCCAGCACGTCTTTTCTGATGGAATGAATTTTTTCTTTAGCGATGATCTTGCCTTGCGACGACGCCTGAAGAGCCACTTCAAACATCTGCCGCGGCACAAGTTCCCTTAAGCGCTCCAAAAGACTGCGCGATTCATGAAACGCTTTTTCTTTAGGAACAATAAAACTTAACGCGTCGCAGGGCTCTCCATGAATCAAAATATCCACTTTGACCAAATCTTCTTTAAAACGATACCCGGCCAGCTCATAGTCAAGGGAGGCGTAACCCTGGGAAATGGCCTTTAACTTGTCATAAAAATCAACGACCAATTCCGACAAAGGAATCTCCCAGGTCAACCGGATGCTCTGCGGCGTCAGATGCGCGGTTTCAATATGGATGCCTCGCCGGGACTTAAGCATCTCCTGAACGGCGCCCAAATGCGCCGCGGGGGTTAAAATTTTGACGCGGGCGTACGGCTCTTCAACCTTGGTGATGTCTCCATGAGCCGGGAAATGAGCCGGACTGATCACTTCAATGGTTTCACCCTTTTTGACGCCGACGCGGTAGCGCACGTTGGGGTTGGTGATAATGACGTCCTGGCTGAATTCCCGTTTTAAGCGTTCTTTGATAATTTCAAGATGCAGGAGCCCCAAAAAACCCACACGAAAACCGGGACCCAAAGCCAACGAGGCTTCGATGTTGAATTCAAAACTTGGATCCGTCAGATGCAATCTCTCCAAAGCCGCCTGGAGAGACGACACCTCGCCTAACTGCATGGGATACATTCCGACGTACACGAAGGGCTTCAAAGGCGCCCCCAAAGGTTTTAGCGGCGCCGCCCTTGGCGCAGCGGCGCCATCAACAACCAGCAGCGTTTCGCCATGCCGCACCTCTTTGGGATCTTTCAAGCCGCAAACAAGGTAGCCCACCTCGCCGGCGGCAAGTTCAGCGGCCGCCTGCCGGGCCGGAGCGAGATAACCCACCTCTTCCGCCAAGTATTCCTTAGCGGCTGGGTCGTGAAAAAAACGGATTTTATGTTTAGCCGCCAGGCGGCCCTCAAAAACCCGCACCACAAGAATTACTCCCCGGAAAGGGTCCATATAGGAATCAAAAATTAAGGCCGCGCCGGCGGCCGCGGACGGGCCGGCGGCCGGCGCGGGCACCTTGCTAACAATGCCGTCTAAAAGCTCGCTCACCCCCCCGCCTGTTTTGGCTGACACGAGAAAAGGAAAATCCCGAAGGCCTAAAATTCTCTCCATGTCATCTACCGTTTCTTCGACGCGGGCGTTTTGCAAATCAATTTTATTGACCACCGGCAAAATCGCCAGGCCGCTTTTTTGAGCAATCTCGCAATTGGCCACTGTTTGCGCTTGAATTCCTTGGCTAGCGTCAACCAAAAGAACCACCCCTTCGCAGGCCCACAGAGCCCGGTGAACTTCGAAAGTAAAATCCACGTGGCCGGGGGTGTCCAGCAGGTTTAAGATATGCCCCTTCCAACTCATGCGGACCGCTTTGGCTTTGATGGTGATGCCCCGCTCTTGCTCTAACTCCATGCTGTCTAAAAACTGGGCTCTTTCCAGCGTCCTGACCGATCCTGTGGTCTCCAGCAGGCGGTCAGCCAGCGTGGACTTGCCGTGATCAATGTGAGCGATGATGGAAAAGTTGCGGATTTTAGAGGAATCCACCCTAGGCCTCGCCGCGCTCGGCGATGCTGGATGCTGGATGCTGGATGCTGGATAAAAAGAAATTTTCTTCTTTTCTAGTATCTAGCATCGAGCATCTAGCATCGAAAATTTCACTCTGTGAAATTTTCATTGGGGCAACGGAATTTCCCGCTTTAACAACTCGATGACTTCCTCGTAACTGGAAAGGCGCAGGGCCTGTTCGGTAATTCTTTGGGAATCGGCCAAACTCAAAAACCTCAACTGTTTCTTAATCTTGGGAATCAGGTGCGGGTTGACCGAAATGGCGTCGAAACCCATTCCTATAAGAATAGGCAACGCCAAGGAATTGCCCGCCATTTCGCCGCAAATTCCAACCCAGCGTTTTCTTTCGTGAGCGGTTTTGGCGATATTGGCCAATAATTGAAGAATAGAGGGATGATACTCCTGGTAAAGATAGGCCAATTCCGCGCTGGTTCGGTCGCAAGCCAAGGCATACTGGACCAAATCATTGGTTCCCACCGACACGAAATCCACCTCGGCCAAAAAAATGTCGGGGCGCACCGCCACTGAAGGCACCTCGATCATAATGCCCAACTGAATGTCCTGGCGAAAAGGCACGCTGTCTCTTTTGAATTCCTCCTTAATTTCTTCCAGCACCCACCTGACCTCGCGCACTTCTTCAATGGCGCTGACCATGGGGATCAAAATTTTGGGATAACCGGAAGGGCTGGCCATTAAAATCGCCCGAAGCTGATTTTTCAGAATCATGGGATAACGCAATGACAGCCGGATGCCCCGAAGCCCCATGGGAAGGGGCTCCTCTGTTCTGGCGGCGGAAGAATCAGCGGGGTTTTTTGACAAGACGCCGCGCGTCGAAGCAATGGCGTCGGGACCCAGCTCCAACAATTTATCCGCGCCGATATCTAAAAGCCGGATAATGACCGGGTCGGGCTTTGCCGTTTCCAAGGCCCTGCGGTAAAGATCCGCCTGCTTGGCGGGATTAGACAACAGATCTCCGGCGCTCTCCAAAAGAACAAGCTCGGTGCGGAAAAGCCCTACGCCTGAACCGCCGAATTTCTTGATGAGAGAAAGCTCATCCATCGTGTCGATATTGGCCAATATCGAAACCGCCAGGCCATCGGACGTTACCGCCGGGCTTTGAGCCAAGGCCAGCAACTCTTCCTGCTCTTTGTTTAATTTTGCCTGCTTTTCCTTAAACTGCTTCGACGTCACGACCGAAGGGCGCAAATGAACCGTCCCCTCGTAGCCGTCCACGATGATTTCATCTCCTGTGGAAACTTTCTTAAGAATTTCCGGCACGCCCACCACGGCGGGGATTCCCAAAGATTGCGCCAAAATCGCCGCATGGCTTTGCCGGCTGCCCATCTCTGTGACAAATCCCGAAATATTTCTCTCTTTAAGATGCAAGGTATCGCTGGGCAGCAAATTTCTGGCCACGATGACGTAAGACTCCTTGCCGGAAGCGCCCTTAGGGGCCGCGGGAGACTTTTCTGATTTTTTCTTAAGATGCCCGAGGACCCGGCGGCCGACATCAAAAAGATCATGGCGCCTTTCGCGGAAAAATTCATCGGTCAAGGCCTCGAAAGCCGCGTTAACGCGGGAAAGAACCTCGGACAACGCGAACTCGGCGTTCACTTCGTCTTTCTCAATGATCTTGGGTACGTCCTTGATTAAAATGGGATCCTGAAGAATCAACCGGTGAGCCTCGATCAGGCGGGCGTGCTGCTTGCCTAAAGTTTTTAATACCGTATTTTGAGTGGCGTTTAAATCCCGGTGGGTTTTATCGATGGCTTTGAGGTATCTTTTGACCTCGCGGCGAATTTTTTTTGGCTCCACCCGGCGCTTAGTGATGACCATGGACTCGTCTTCCACGACAAAAGCCCGCCCGAATGCGATACCCGGGCTGGCCCCCACCCCTTGAATAGCTATATCTTGATCCATGTTAAAGAAAAACGGGCTTGTCCTTTATTCTTCGGAAAATTTATCCGCGAATATTTTTTCGATGGCGGCCATGGATTTTTCCTCGTCAACGCCCCATGCCCTGATGGTGACCTGGCAACCGCATTCCGCGGCCAGCATCATCAAGCCCATCACGCTTTTTCCGTTAACCTCGATGCCGTCTTTGATCAAGCGCACCTCCGCCGCGAACCGGCTGGCGGTTTGCACGAACAGGGCGGCGGGTCTGGCATGCAGACCCATTTTATTGGGAATCGTAAACTTCTTCTCAATCACCGCGAAACCTCGCTGCGCTCGGCGATACTAGATGCTGGATGCTGGATGCTGGATAAACAAAAAAATCTGTCTCTTTTCTAGTATCTAGCATCGAGTATCTAGCATCGAAAATTTTACCCGGTAAAATTTTCATTTGAGCATCGGCAGTAAATCCACCGGCTCATCCGTAGGGGTGGCTCTGGCATCAAGAACGATCCCCATTTTATGGAGTTCCAGCAGCGCCTTGCGGTCGACGTCGCTGAAAGTCCGGTAGCGGCCCAGGCTGATCTTAGTGATCGCATAATGCATGCCGCCGACATTGATTTGCCTAGGTTTTTCTCCTCCGCAGCGGATGAAGGCCAGCAAATCCTGGGGTGATCCGAAAATCACCAAAATTTTCGAATCCGGATTAACGGATAAATCTTCGAGCTGCGCGGGCGCCTCAACCGGACTTAAAAAATAGACTTGCGCGTGACCGGCCAAGGCCGCTGTGGCTATCTGGCGGCGCAACTCATCTTTGCGCATCTCCTCGTTGGCCACCACAACGACATTGGCCTGGATCACCGGCATCCAGGCTTCAAGCACCTGGGCGTGAATAAGGCGGTTGTCGATGCGATAAAGAACAATCATTATTTAAGCTGCTTGCTCGCAAAAAAATCTCTCGCGTTGGCCACGGAGCGCTTGCCATCCTCCAAAACTTTGGCGGCCAAAACCGCCAAGGGCAGCCGCCGGGCGTTTAACACCGCGGAAATGACCATATAAAGATTGACGCCGACTAAAACATGAATATTGGGATTGTCGCGAATCACGAGCAATGTTTCATTGCAAGGGGTTCCCCCCAGCATATCGCACAAAACCAGCGCGCCCTGCGAATTTGAATGCTTCAGGGCCTCGCCGATGCCGGTTTCGATCTTTTGGCGGACTTCTGTCAAAGCGAGCCTGCGCGAAACGGCGGCCACCGCAACGTATTGTTGGGCCGCGCGGCCGACGATTTCCTCCGCGGCTTCCAACAAATAAGCTCCGAACTCACCGTGAGTGATGATAAGGATACTAACCACCGATTGCCTCGCTATGCTCGGCGATACTAGATGCTGGATGCTTGATGCTAGATACTAGAAAAGAATTTCTTTTTTTATCCAGTATCCAGTATCTAGTATCCAGTATCGGAGGCTGAAAATTTTGTTTCACAAAATTTTCAGCCTCCTTTGTCCGCGTCCCTATGAAACTCCCTGACCGAATAACCCGCGTGGCGCAAATCGGCCGCGAACTCATGCGCGATAGCCACGCTGCGATGGCGCCCGCCGGTGCAGCCAACACCCAGCGTCAAATAGGATTTGCCCTCCTTGATATATTGCGGGATCAGGTTGGTCAACATCCGCACAAACTGCTTCATAAACTCCTTGGCCTTGGGATTTTTCAAAACATACTGCTGAACCTCGGTGTTGAGTCCCGACAGGGGTTTTAGCTTGGCGATATAGTTGGGATTGGGCAGGAAGCGGACATCCCATATCAAATCCGCGTCGATGGGAAGGCCGTACTTAAAACCAAAAGAAACAACGGCCAAATTCATTTCTCTTTGGTCGCTGACGCCCAAAAAAGAAGAGATGGCTTCTTTAAGCTCGCCCAGGGTCAACGAAGAAGTATCGATCACCTTGTCCGCGATCGCCCTTGTTTTGACCATCTGGGAATGTTCCGTTTTGATGGCGTCGTGAAGGGCCCGCGTGGACAATGGATGACGGTGGCGGGTTTCGGAAAAACGCCGGAGCAAAACCTCTACGCTGGCGTCCAAGTAAAGAATGCGATAGCGAATCAAGGAAGCCCTCAACTCCTCTAAAACCTTCGGCAGTTCATCGACAAAAGAACGCGCGCGAATGTCCAAACCCATGGCCACCTTGTTCATGGGCACGGCGTAGGGGCGCCCCAGCATCTCTAAGAAATTCCGGACTAAAAATATAGGAAGGTTGTCCACGCAAAAATAACCGAAGTCTTCTAAGATTTTCAAGGCTTGGCTTTTGCCGGCGCCCGACACGCCGGTGACGATCACGATCCCAACGCCGGAAGAACCGCTCGGGCTGCCGGAGCCTGAATTGGTTTTAATGCGCATGATCGTGATGAGCTGTTTTTTCCAAAATTTTAGCCGCGAACTCCCTGGCGGAGTGCACGCCCCTGTTTTTCAGGCGTTGATTAAGACTTGCCACCTCGATTAGGCTGGCGAGATTTCGGCCCGGAAAAACGGGAAATTGCACATGCGCCACGTCAACATTCAAAATATTCTTCGTGCGCTCGGTGGTTCCAACTCGGTCGTGTTTGTAATAGAGCCTGCCTCCCCGCCAAAGCTCCAGACTCGCCACCAGTTCCAAACGGGTCTGCTCAATGACCGAGCCAATGCCGAAAAGACTCTTCACTTCAATGACCCCCAAGCCACGCACTTCCATGTAGGAACCAAGCTCTTTTTTTGCGGGCTCGCCCACCAAAACGCCGCCGGGAAGATGCTTAATCTTAACCAAATCATCCGCCACGAAAAAATGACCCCTTTTGAGCAATTCCAAAGCGCACTCGGATTTGCCCGCTCCAGATTCCCCGAAGATCAGCACTCCCATGCCGTAAACCTCCACCAAAACGCCGTGGAAGTATTTAAACGGCGCCAGCCTGTCCTCTAGAAACGAATGAAGCTCCCCTATGAATTGAGAGCTACCAAGACTGGTGGCCAAAACGGGCACGTCCTGGCGCTCGCAAAGATCCAAAATTTCGCGGCGGATGCCGAGCCCGCCGGTCACCACGAAGCAGGGGAGGCTGCGGTAATTTAAAATCTTCTTGAATACTGGAAGCAGAGTCTTGATTCTCGCTCTTTTTAAAAAACTTTCTTCTCCGCGGCCGATAATCTGGATGCGCTCGGCGCGAAAACGTTCCATGCGGCCCATAAAAGCCAAGCCGGGCCGGTTGACCTCCATGGCTCGCACCGAGCGTTCCAAGCCCCGAGAGCCGGCTAAAACCTTCAGGCGCAAAGCTTCCCCCCTGGCTTGCAAAAGTTCTTTAACGGTAAGGGCCAAGCTAGGCCTCGCTTCGTGAAATTTTCAGACGTCCTCTGCCGCGATCAGCCGCAAAACTTCTTCCTTGCTCTTGGCTTCCCGCAGCGCCTGACGAAAAACCCGGTCTTTCAAGAGCCGGACGATACGCGCCAGGATATTAAGATGCTCGCTTTGCGAATTGGGAGGGGCGACTAGAAGAAAAATCAGGTAGACGGGCGCTTGATCCAAAGCCTCGAACTCGATGCCTTTCTTTGAAATGCCTAAAGCGCACATAATTTGGCTTACCCGCGATGACTTGGCATGAGGCACGGCCACGCCGGAGCCGATGCCGGTGGAGCCCAATTTTTCGCGATCCAGCAAAGCCCCGACGACCTCGCTCTTGATTTCATCGCTTTCCTTGTCCATGAGGTAATCGGTCATCTCGGCCAGCATGTCTTTTTTGACGGCGCTTTTCAGATCAAGCAAAACAAAATCAGGTTTTAAGATATCCAGAATCTTGACCGATGCCGCGGGTTTAGACATGTCGAGGCCTCGCCTCGCTCGGCGCCACGTATGAAAGTGTGAGCGTGTGAGCGTGTGAGCGTAAGGGCGAAGGAGCGAAAAAGAAATTTTCCCCCACGCTCATACTCTCATACGCTCTCACGCTCATACGCATGAAAATTTTACCGGGTAAAATTTTCATCTGGCTGCCGGCTCCAAAATACCGTAACTCTGATCCGAACGCTTAAAGATCACGTTAAACTTGCGGGAATTCTTGTTTAAAAACATCCAAAACGTGTAGCCCAAGCTGTCCATCGTCCTTATGGCCTCGTCAACGGCCATGGGTTTGACCGGGACCTGCTTGACGACCGAGATGGATTGGGGCCAAGGACTGACGGGGCGGTCAATCACACCGTCGGACACCAAACCGGCGGCCAAAGCGGTGTTGAAATAATAGGCCGCGGCCCGTCCTGATTGGTCCATGGCGCGGCGGGCCCTGTTGTGCCGGTCTCTCTGTTTTTCTTTAATTTTCTTAAGCTGCCTTTCCACCTTATCGGCCACCAAATCAATCGCGGCGTAAAGGTCGTCTGCCTCCGTTTTGGCCTTAAGGGTGTGAAGAGGGGAATGAATGATGACTTCAGCGAAATGCCGGTGTTTCTCAACGCTTAAAACGGCGTTAGCCCAGACAAGATGGTCGTAATAGCGCTCCAAGCGATTAATCTTTTTGGTGAGATAATTAGCGATGGCTTCAGTAAGACTGACATGCCGCGCTGTGATTTGAATCTGCATAGTTCCTCCGGCTCTCCCTCAAAGATTGCGGTGACTTAAATGATCCGGCATTAGCATATCAAATCGGAATGCCTCGCTTCGCTGGAGATCATAACGTCATTTCCCATCCCAAATATAACCGCCGCGCGCGCTCGTCGTTAAGTAACGATTGGGCGTCGCCTTGCGTTAAAATTTTGCCGCTATGAATCAAATAGGAACGATCGATAACCTTCAATGTTTCACGCGCATTGTGATCGGTCAAAACGATGCCGATGCCGCGGCCCTTCAAACGTCCCAAGAGCATGCGCAGTTCGTCAACCGTGATGGGATCGATTCCCGTAAAAGGCTCATCCAGCATCAAAATCTTGGGTTCGGCCGCGATGGCGCGCGCGATTTCAAGACGGCGGCGCTCCCCGCCGGAAAGCGTGTGGCTGGGCTGGCCGGCCACGTGCGCCAATTGATATTCATCAATGATGGCGGCGGCTTTTTCGCGGGCTTGATTCTTCGGAAACTTGATGGCCGCCAGGGCCACAAGGATATTTTCGGTTACCGTCAGGGAACGAAAAACGGAACTTTCTTGAGGAAGGTACCCCAGCCCCATCCTGGCTCTCTGATAGATCGCCCGGCGGGTCACCGGCTGACTGTCCACTAAAACCTCGCCGCCGCCCGGCCTCATCAATCCGGCCATGATGCGAAAACAGGTCGTCTTTCCGGCCCCGTTGGGCCCCAAAAGCCCGACGATCTCGCCGGAGGAGGCCCGTATGCTGACGTTATCTAAGACTTTACGCTTACCATAGAAATGGACAAGGTCTTTGGCTTCGAGAATCATTTGGGTGTCCAAACCCCCTTGGCTTTCGTGGCGGTGACGAAAGATTGGCGCTCCTGATTGATCCGGTCTTCAAGAGTGTCAAAATCCATCTCCAACCAGCCCTTCATGAAATCTTTATGCGTCGCATGGCCCCGCCGGACGGTTGCGCGCTTATCCATAAAAAAAAGAACCTCTTGTTTATCCATATTCCATCTGGCCCGGTCGCTTAAAATCGTCACCTCCTGCCAGACGGCCCGCACGTTGCCCCAGGCTTGGCCGGTTCCCTCTGTCTGGTTTTCCTGGGCCTGGTCGCAAAAAATATGCGCCGTTGTTTTATCCGTCAAGTTAAGAACAATGTCCACGTTCCCCTCGGCGTTTAAAACGCCTGTTTTATTGTCCCAAACGGTTTTACGCGCTTTCATGCGGTAATTTTTGACCTCAAAGTTTCCCTTTTTGGACTTGACAGTTTCCTGCGCTAAAATAGGAAAGGCGACAAAGGCGACAAAGGCGACACAAGGAGCGGTCAAAAAAAGCTTTCCATATTCCTTTCCTCCTGTGGCCTTTATCGCTTTTGTCGCCTTTGTCGCCTTTCTCATTATTGCGTCAAATCCTCTCTCGAAATCATTCCGGAACCCTCGACCGTGCCGCTGGTGGTGGTCAACACATAACCCGTGCCCTCCGGCACTTCAGTTTCTCCCCTTTGGTACCAGTAATAAAGCCTGGAGGTCGTTAAATGATATTTTTTTGGGATGACCCGGTAACGAACATTTTCCCGAAACATGACGTCTTTGGTGTCCAGCCAAATCAAACCCTCGTCGCCCTCGGCCCGAACCAACAAATCGGCGGCGGATTCCTTTTGATAAATCTCCAATTTAGGAGCGAACACAAGCACCTTCTTGTCTTGCTCAAAAAGATGCGCCTGATCGGCGTAAAGCCGGTGGCGCAAATAAGGTCCTTCGTGAGTCGTCATCACGAAATCTTTCATCTTGGGCCGGTTCTCATCTAGAGACATCGCGGCATCTGGTTTACGCGCCGAGGAGGATGGCGCCTTGCAAGAGGGGAGGGTGACTAAGGTGACTAAGGTGACTAAGGTGACTAAAGAATTAGGTGAAATAAAGAATTCTTTACCGGCCTTAGTCACCTTCGTTACCTTAGTAACCTTAGTTACCTTCTACAAAGGTACGTTCGTGTGTTTTCTGGGCAAAAGGGGTTTGCGGGGATTGCCGCGCAAAAGAAACTGCAGGGCCGTGACCACTTTTTCGCGGGTTCGGGCAGGCTCGATCACCTCATCAATATACCCCTTCTGGGCGCTGGTCCAGGGATTGACAAAATGTTCACGATACTGGCTGATCTTTTCAGTCAGGTAAGCCTCGGGATTGGGGGCCCGTGAGACCTCTTTGGAATAAAGAATCTGGACCGCCCCCTCGGCTCCCATCACCGCGATCTCGGCCGTTGGCCAGCTAAAATTAATATCGGCTCCCACGTGCTTGGAACCCATCACGTCGTAGGCTCCGCCATAAGCCTTTTTCAAAATAACCGTCACCTTAGGGACCGTCGCTTCGCCATAAGCGAAAAGGAGTTTCGAGCCGTGCAGGATGACGCCGCCGTGTTCCTGGGTAATTCCGGGCCAGTAACCGGGAACGTCAACCAGCGTCACGATCGGAATATTAAAAGCATCGCAAAAGCGCACGAACCGCGCCCCTTTCTGGCTGGCCAAAATATCCAGACTTCCCGCCTGGCTTGAAGGATTATTCGCCACGAAACCCACAACGTTGCCCGCCATGCGCCCAAAGCCAACCACCAGGTTGGGCGCGAAGCGTTTGGCCGCTTCCAAAAATTTTCCGCCGTCCGCTATCTCCCGGATCACCAAACGAACGTCGTAGGGTTTGCGCGAATCTTGGCTGGCCAGCTCATCTAGCTTATCACTGGTTCGCCGCGGATCATCGCGGGATTCCTCGTAAGGAGGAGTTTCGCCCTGATGGCTGGGCAAATAGCTCAAGAGCTCCCGAATGGTTCGGAAACAATCTTCTTCGCTGGGGGAAACAAAGTGGCACACTCCGGATCTTTCCCCGTGGATATTGGCGCCGCCCAAAGAATCGAAATCCGTGATTTCGCCGGTGGCCTTTTGAACCACCTCGGGTCCGGTAATAAACATATGCGAAATACCCTCTACCATGAAAATGAAATCAGTCAAAGCCGGGGAATAAACCGCTCCGCCGGCGCAAGGGCCGAGAATGGCTGAAATTTGAGGGATAAGCCCCGAAGCCATGACGTTTCGATAAAAAATTTCCCCATAGCCTCCCAGGCTGTCAACCCCCTCTTGAATGCGCGCGCCGCCCGAATCGCACAGGCCGATCACCGGAAACCGGCTCTGCAGGGCCAAATCCATCAGCCGGGAAATTTTTGAGGCGTGCGCCAAGCCGAGCGTTCCGCCCAAAACCGTGAAATCCTGCGCGAAAACGGCCACAGGCCGGCCGTTAATTTTTCCAAGCCCCGTGACAACCCCGTCGCCGGCCAGTTCTTTTTCCTTCAACCCAAATTCAACGGCGCCGGTCTTGACCAAAAGGCCCAGTTCCTGAAACGTGCCGGGGTCCAAAAGATAATCAATTCTTTCCCTGGCCAGAAGCTTGCCCCTCTCCTTTTGCATGCGGTTTTTTTCCGGTCCGCCGCCGGCCAAGGCCTTCTCGGCTCTTTTCTTTAGCTCCTGTGTCTTGATATTGGCCATGTTTGGGCCGATTATTGGTTGTTTAATTTATTGTCGCCCGGAAATTTTTCGGCGCTGTCGGCCACCGGGTCTTTCAAAATTTTAATCGTCGCTTTCTCGCGCAGTTTCGACACAAATTCCTTGAGTTTTTTCTGGAAGCCCCTCTGTTGAACATACTGCATCAAATCCTCTTCCACCTCGTTGAAACGAAGAGGGGTGGCGGCTTTCTTTTCCTCCACCACGATAATGTGGTAGCCGAATTCGGTTTCAACCGGTTCGGATATCTTGCCCAACGGCAAACTGAAAGCCGCGGCCTCGAACGCCGGAACCATCCATCCGCGGATAAAATAACCCAGGTCGCCTCCGCGCTTGGCCGATTCGGTGTCCTGCGAATGCCCTTCGGCGAGTTCGGCGAAATCAGCGCCCGCCTCCGCTTCTTTTTTGATCTCCTTGATTCGGCTTAAAGTCTTACTCTTCTCCACCATCGTGGCGCCGGCCGGAATCTTGAGCAAAACATGGCGCGCGCGGATGCGTTCCGCGGTCCGATCCCGAAAAAGCTGGGCCAGCTTGGTCAACTCCTCTTCCTCTTCCTTGTTAACGGCCACTTGGGCCGCGGACGCCGGCTTGGCCACCACTTTTTTCAACTTGTTAAAGAACTCTTTAACCTCGTCATCTTTGGCCGGTCCCACCCTGGCGCGCACCTCGGCGTCAACCAGTTTAATGACCATCAACTGTTTCTTGATTCTTTCCTGAAAGTCGCCATAGGAAAGCCGCTGGCGTTTCAGTTCCGCCATGAACAATCTTTCAGATTCCGCCTCCGGAACGGGGCGGCCGAGATCGTCCTTTTTAAACCGGTTTTTAACCTCGGCAATGCCGCTTTCCACGTCTTTGTCGTAAATTTTCAAACTGCGGCGCTTAGCCTCCTGCAGCAACACCAAATCATCAATCATCTGTTGAAGAACGTTGGAGCGGGCATCCCTAAGCCTGGTTGGAGAAAGTTCGGCCCCGGGATTGGTTTTCTTTAACTCCTCCAAAACATTGCCCACGTTGGACTCATAATCGCTCAAATAAATAGTTTCGCCATTAACGCTGGCCACCGTTTTCTCAAGGACCTCGGCCGCATAAAGAGGGATAGTAGATAGTAGATAGTAGATAGTAGATAGGAATAAAAAAATGCAAGGGTTTAGCGCAGGGGAGTCACCCTTGAACCCAGTAGCGAAGGCCGTTCGCAGAGCTCGCGGCACCTGGGGCGCCGGAGGCGCTGCTCCGAGGGGCCCCGCGAGCACGCGGGGAGAACCGACGGGACTGGTTCTCGGGTCTGGGGGCAAGGGTGACTCCCCTGCGCTAAACCCTTTCCTTTCAATTGATATACGGCCGCAATGTTTCATCTTTTACCTCCACGACGTATTTATTCCTCCAACCATCCAGTAAATTTTCCAATTTTTTTCTCTCTAAAATCCGGCGCACGCGCTCCTGATACTCGTTATTAAAGGCCGCCACCGTGGTCGATTCCAAATAAATCAAATGATAACCCGCCTTGGTTTCCACGGGCCCTGAAATCTGGCCGGCGCCAAGCGCGTGAACGCCGCGCGTGAAACTGTCTTCCATTTCGCCCTCCAAGAAAGGAGGCAGCCTTCCGGCCTCCCTGGCGCTCTGCGACTCCAAGGAATGAATCTGGGCCAAGCGCCCAAAATCCTGCGCGCTGACCGCGCCTTTTTTCTTTAAATCCTCAAAAAGCGCCTCGGCCCTCTGCTTGTCCGCCAAAAGAATGTGGCGAGCGCCGTAGAGATTGCGGTGATCGTTATAGTAAGCCGCAATCTCCTCCTCGGTCACCTTCATCTCTTTGTCTTTTAACTGCTCAAGCAACAAATTGATCAGCAATCCTTCGCGATAAAGCCGCAGGGCGCGGTCCTGCTCTTTTTTAAGCCTCGCCGTCTCCTCTTTAACCACCTGATGGCGGTGCAGCCCTTTGTCATACGCGGCCCGGGCCAAAATCTTTTGCCTAATCAAGACATCTAAAATCGCCTTCTTTCCTTGAGAGGTCTTAAGGTAGGTCACGAATTCCGGCCCCAACTCCAAAATACGCGACTCCATCTCCTCGCGGGTCAGATAAACGGACCCGATTTTAAATAAAACCGCGTCAGCATCTTTGGCTGAACTCAACGTCTCCTGCTTGGCGCAAGAACACAGGAAGGCTCCCAAGAAAAGAAAAAAAACCCCTCGCACTCGCTCAATCTAGCATAAAAGGTATTTCCTTAGCAGGACTCTTGTCGCCGCGCAGCCTTGAGTCCCTTGAAAAAATATCTCGGAGCCTTTTTCTCTTGAAAAAGGCGAGAGCTAAGCGGCGGCTCCACCGGAGCCGACCGCAATTTTTTCAAGGGACTCAAGGCGGAGCTAGGTGCGAAACTGTCAAAAAATAAACGTAATTGAAGTAGCAGGTTTAAATCAAGGCGCGTAAGTCGCGTAGCAGTTGCCATTGCCCGGTTGTCCGGGCGCAGGACAATTAACTTGCAGGGGTCCGCTATTGCCGCTGCCGTCCAGATTACCGCTAACTACACCGTCAACGCGAAGATCCCCCGCGACATGCAATTTTTTTGCGGGACTTTGCGTTCCGATGCCCACGTTGCCGTCCGCATCGTTGATCACAATGTCGTTGTTATCCCCAATGTTGCCCCCCCTATTGATCTTAAACTTACCGGCATCCGAGCGGTCAACGCCCATGGAGTACAAATCATCTCCGGGATCATTAAACCGCAACTTGCTGTCCGCGTTATCAACCTCAATTTCCACCTCGCCGCGGACCTCCAGCTTATGATCAACCGTAGCGGTGGTTCCTATGCCCACATTACCGCTCTGTGCAGCAAGCCAGGTATTTTCAGACGACCGCAACCGCTTAAAAACCCCCAATGGGGACGTAAAATTGGTCTGAACCGTCTGTTGAGACAATAAAACCCCCGCCGCTAAAAAAGAACCGGCTATCAACAACGCCAACACCCCTCTTTCCAGGCTCATTTTCACCTCTTAATAAGCGTACCATGCGAACCCCAAAAAACAAGGAGAGATGGGATGGTTTTCCCTGGGGACGGAGGAAGGCGCCGGTAAAATTAGGGGTTGCCCTTGGGATTCTTCTTGATTGTTTTGCCCCGCTTATTCGCGGGATTACCCCTTGTGCCGGCAGGCCGCCACACGGGAGCGTCCGCTGAACCGCCGGCCGGGGGCCGTTGTTTCCAAAGTTTTTGAATTTCCGCTTGTTCCTTCAAAGACAGCTGTCTTTCAGTCTCGTAAAACTTATCCCGCTCATCCTGGAGGGATTGATTAAAAACTTTATATTTTTCTTGGCGCTCCCGCTGGTCCCTAAGCCTAGCCGGCTTACGCTCTTCAGGACTCATCGTTTTTAGTGAATCAAGAAAAAGATCGTTCTCGTTAGTCATGATAAGCTCAAAATCTATTTTTTTTTGTTTTTGCGCGCCTTCAAAAACCTGCTTTCTTTTATAACTTCGTTCGATCGCTTCAATTTTTTTCTGAAGAACTTGGTTGCTTGTCTGTTTTTGTCTTTCAATAGATTGAACAAAACTGCCGTCATTTTTTTTAGCAAGGTCAGGCGAGGTTTTCTGTTGAGCGAAAGCGAAAACGGGCAAAAACCCCAAAAATACGCCCATAAAAACCCATTTATTTCGATTAGACATTTTTGAATTTACCTCCGAGCAACAATGCGCCCCACACATAGCCAATCTAACAAAAATGACGCCTTCCAAATAATTAACCGAGGGCATGAAAAAGGTAATTCACATATTTTTTCAGATACAGGGTCGCGGCTCTCCAGTACATATCATGGGTTATATGACGGCCGCGGTCTTCTTTGAAGATTTGCCATTTATCCTCTTCCTGAAATTTAAGCTCTAGAGAAAGCAGGGGAAGTAATTCATCCGCTTTCCGGTGAAAAGTTTTTTCTACCGGACGGTTATAAAGGTACAGGTGAGATAATTCCGAGCCGCCGTGAGATTCAAATGAATAACTGGGAAAATAATGCCATATAAAAATCGGGATCTGATCCCAACCGTCATCCCAGGACCACATGGGTTTGGGACGTGCCCAGCTTGTGATCGCGTAATCGTAACCCGCAATATACCGGCCGATCACCATTGGCCTTCCGTCTTCGTAGGCGCCCAGGAAAATTTCCTCTTCGAACATCCCCCCGCCTTTCCCTTCACTGCCCAATGGACCCAACGCCCAGGTGTACCAATCATCAAAATTCCGGATCTGGTAGGTAGCGTCGATCTGGGGTGTGGCATCGGCCTGGATCGGGACTGGTTTGCGGGTCCCCTGAAGACGCATGATCTTCACTCTCGATCGAATGCTCTCTCTGTCCACATTCTGGACACAGCGAACTCCATGACCCTGCGGCTGCGCATAGATGATCACATGGGTTCCATTTTCCAGATGAATTTTCCCATGCACCGGTTCCGTGCCCTCGCTTTTACCCGTCGAATTGAAAAGTAAGAACCGGTTGTGAAACCATGTTTCTACTTCCGCCACCTGCAGGTTTTTTTTATCTACCCGGATATGAAAGCCTTCATTGTCATTATCGTGGTAGGTCCAGTGGGAAAGCATTTCCCGGATGGGATGATCATAATCCTTAATATGGTACAGGGAATAGGTCAAATAGTAAGAATCTTCCGTTTCTGCGGTAACTTCTCCGTAGATGATCCCCTTATGAGGACGAAATTGCGGTTCATTGGCGACATTGTCACGCGGATTGATATTCCCATCAAAGTCCAGGGAGACCGGGATATCCCACTCGGGATGAGTGGACATTTTTTGAATGACTACCGGGGAAAATAATTCAGTCAGATACGCGCGGTATTGCTCGGTAGGCCCTGCCGGAACCGGTTCCGGATTTTCCACCGGAGGACCCGGCAGCGAAAGGATTTTCGAGGCGCGGCCTTCGGTAAAATCCGATTGTAAGCGGTAATCTTCCTGATCGGCCATTAGGTACTCATTAGCGGTGATCAAAATTTCTCCGGTAAAAAGGATGGTGATGGGAAGTCCCACGCAGAAATAAGCGCTTAGATGCAGCGCGGCGCTGCCAATGCGTGCCAGGCGGGAACCGTTAAATCGGCGGCGGATCATGGAAGGAATGAACCCGCAGATCCGCCAGATCACAATAGGGTAAACAATTATCTCGAATGCCCGAGTCAAGCAGAACACGCGCCAACTTGTAAAACAAAGCGGCGCCCCTTATCTTTCAATGGAAATGCGCTCAACGCCAAAACTAAGGCACCTTGAATCCGCTGAGCCTGCGACATGGGGCACCCGTTCGCACCCATCTTTCGACTCAAACACCACCGCATTGTGTCGAATATCGGCCGGCAACCCAAAACGTATACCAATACGCGAAGCGGGAATTTCACCTTTAAATATCACTCTTCCTCCGAAATTAACCTCTAGCGTTCTTGGCTTGCGAAAGCTAAACAACCTCACTGCCATAAACTTGCCCCGCGCCGCCGCGCTGGCGCCAATCATGGATACATAGGCGCGCGCATCCATCCAGCGCAAAACTTTCTTGCCATCTGTTGACGGGCCATGCCATCCCGCGCCATACTGGATTAATGGAGTTGTCTTAACGACTTCCGAAACGAGATCCGCGTCAATAGAAAAATTCTTGGCCTCCTGAACCGTAAAATCAAAAATTCTAAAGCTGTAACATTTCAGGTTACCGCCATCCCACGCGAAATCGCATCCTTCCGGGGAGTGCAGAGCGATGACATTGACGCCCTGAACCAGCGGGCTCAAAAGGATCACTTTTTTTCGGTCACCCTCAATTTGATGCCCGGAAAGCTTCCTGCCGTTAATCAATACCTGCAACAGGCGTTTATTTTCATGGCTTTGCGCATCAAAACTGATTATGGCGAGGATATCCTGGGGCGCGTAAAGATCAATTTTGGCTTCCCGGGACACCCAGTAGGAATCGTTTTGCCCGCCCATAGACACATGCCACTCGCCCCTGCGCAAAAAAGGGCTGGCGACGACGAAAAGGCCGCAAAAAATAACCAAAAGCGCAAGAAACCATAGCGCCATCCGCCACTTGACAATAAATTCTCTCATACAATCCGCTGTTTTCTTTTCAAAAAAATCAACTCAACAGAATAACACAAAATAGAATCCAAGTCTAAATTTCTTTTCCAACGTAAAAAAATTCCGGTGTTCCATATTTTATAAACTTCATTTTTTTGGAGGTAATTTATGCCTTCGATTCATGGGCGAAGATTGTTGCCAATGGCGTTATGGGGCATCCTGGGGTTAAGTTACGCGCTGGACTTATATTTGGGCGGCTTAAACCAAAGACAGCTGCGTTGGGCGCGGGTCGTTCCCTCGCAGGATAACTTCAAGTTGCGCCATTTAGTGCAGTACGGGCCGCAGGCCGCCTTGGCGGCCACCGCCCTGCGCGTCAGCTACTCATTTGCGCCAGCGCGGGCGGCGGTTGCCGCCGCGTTTCTAACCGGCTCGGTGGGAAGTCTTTCGGAATACCGCCAAAAATTTGTTCCTACGCGCTTTTTCCTTTGGTCAGATGTCCTTTGGAGCTTCATAGGATCATGTTTTGGAAGCGTTCTCTATTGGCTGGCCTGCCTCCTGGCGCGGCGCATTACCACCTGCCGGCGCGCCCGCTAATACAGAACACTCAAGTCTTCCTGGCTGATTCGGATGCGGCCCGTGGGCTCGGGAGGGGACAGGGCCTGCGGATACATAAACGGATCAATCCAAATTCTTTCTATTTTGGTTTTGATAAAAAAAGTGCCGTCCCGCACAAAGATTTTTTTGCCTTGAGAGCTGTCCAAAAGAAAGATTCGGCCGGGAAAACGCAAGGCCAAAAAAGCCGGCAGCAAAATGTCGCGCTTGTAAATAGACTGTTCCGATGCGGTAGGGCCGCCAGCCGTCTGAAGGCGAACCTCTATGGCCGCTGCCAATGGCCAAGACTGCAGGGAGCGCTCTATATGCTGCGCCAAACGCTTTTGATACACATGCATACTCTCGAGGTAGCCTGCCTTTTTTAAGCTTTGAATCCGACAATTTCCAATAATTAACACAAGAAGGCCGACTGTTCCCAATTGACCAACCATTCGCACGCCCCGGATAGCGGAATTTTTTTCAAAAAAACGACGGCACCATAAGGCCGAGGCCAATGCCAGCATGGGCGCCGCCCAGACCCCCCGGTCGCCTATAACGTGGTTTCTTAAGGCGGCAAAAGGAACTAAAAGAACGAGAGCGGCCGCGAGGGCAAAAGCCGTAATCCTTTCCTTGCCTTGCCGCCACTCCCAGGCAGCCCAAAACGCCCACAACCCCGCCGCCGCCGCGCCTGCCCAAAAAAAACGACCGTCAAAATCGTTCATCAAAACAAAAGGGGCCTTTGCCAAAAATTCCAAGTAGTAAGCCAGGCCGTAGGGGATGAAGGAAAGGCGGGTTTCCATGAAGCCTTCCTGCGGAAGGCCCCAGTGTAAAAAACGAAAAACGGCATAGGCAACCGAGGGAAGCAATAGAAATCCCCAGTTTCTCGATAGAGGGCGGCCGAGGGCCGCGGCCTGCATCAAAAAAATCAGTGGGAATACAAAAGATCCTTCATGGCTGACAATGGCTACCGACAGTAATGCGCCTAGCGCCAAAGCCCCGGATAGCCTCAAAGGATGGGGCGATGCGGTTTGAATAAGGCCCCATAAAAGGATGGACAGGGTGACATAATATTTTTCCGCAGCAGCGAGGTCCGACACAAAGACGTTATGAGTCGGATGAACGGCAAAAAACAGGATCGCCAAGAACGCCGCTGTTTCCGAGCGCGAAAGCAAGCGCAGCCATCTCCAGCACAGCAAAACGCTCGTTGAAAAAAATCCCAGAGCCAAGGCATGGTAAAACCATAGATTTAAACCAAAAATTTCGCGGCACCAATAATAAAGCGCGAAATAAGAAAGCGGCCGGTATTGGGGTCCATGAGCGGGTCTCGTCAGGATATGCACCCAATACTTTAAGCTGGAGGAATCTGGACTTTGGTTGGCTGTAAGCAAACGGAGTTGGTCTGAAAAAAAAGGAACGGAAAATACCCAGAGATACCATAGCCAAACTCCGGCCAACAAAGCCGCGGCTATAAAGAGATCGCGCCGCCGGCTAAACAACAATTTGACGGAAGAATCCACGGCTACGCCAGCTTCCTTTTTAAAAACAGAGACAACTCCTTAAACCACACGATGGAAAAGAGGAGGGCTAAAAGAAAAACCGGCAAGTACCGGGTCTTTATTCCAACAAATCCCGCGCCGTCCAAAACAAACAAAAAAATCGCATCGTTAGATGACCGCCCAAAAACGGAAAAATGGTTGGGCCGAAGACTGAATGCGTCATTCTCTCTTGCGAAACTTTCCACAATCGCGCTTCGCGGTCCTTCCTTCATTAAATTCGGTAGATAGTACCGCCAAACCGGGTTGCTGATCACGCCTGTTTTGGCTCGTCTTAAGTATTCGGCATAACCGGACTCTCTATCTTGGATGGGTAGTTGCGCATAGTAGGTTTCTGCCGTAGATGAAAGGTTGACGGCAACCGAATATAGAAGAACGATAAAAAAAAGAAGGCGGTTTCTCTTGACAACATAAACCAGCGGCAAGGTTAAAAACGGGATCAGTGACATGATATAGCGCAGGCCGAATCCTCCTCCGCCCCACCAACTGCGGTGCAGGGCGTTTCCCAATACATAGATGCCTAGCAGCGCCAAAATGGTGACGGCTTCGGCGCGGCGCTCTTTAAGCATGCGGACGATCCCTACCAATGACAAAATAAGGATCGGCGAGAAGAAAAACAGGCCTCTGGTGGGAAAGAACACTATTTGCGGGATAATATAGACTAAATTTTTTAGTTCTAATTCAAATTCCCAGGTTCTCTTCCAAAAACTCCATATTTGAGGATCTTGAAAAATGTAGGCCGGGGGAAACAAAGGATGGCCCACGAGCGCACAGTTATGCAGAAGTTGCGGCACAATGCCCAGCAAGCATCCCGCGAGAAACAAGGGAATCTTCCGCGCCAATCCCGTCATCATTAAATAGGCAAGAAAAGCGGGAACAGCTAAGACGCCCCACCGGCCTACCGAGATAGACCATCCACACATAATGCCCGCGATCAACACCAGGCTAAAACGAGATTTTTCTTTAGCCTGAAAAAGCAGATAAAAACTCAAAAAAGAAAACAACATCCCCATTGTATCGTGGTAAAGAGCGGTTGCCGCGTCAAAAGCGATCGTTCCAAAACCAAAGGCAGCGGCCACCAGCCAAGAATCCGCCTCGCCGGCTCCAAAAAGTCCGGCAAAACGATAAACAAGCCACACGGTCAGAAGCACCGATAGGGTTGAGGAAAGCAGGGTGGCCAATATCCTGCCCAACCGTTCAAAAAGGCTAAGCTGTTCATGAACAGCCAGGGAGTATTTTGGGATGGGAACTTTAACCGTTGAAGCGAGATCGCGTTTTTGAAACGACTCCGGAAAAACGTGATTGTAAATCAACTTCCACAGGGCGTAGCCGGGAGCAATCATCAGCGCCGCGCCGATGGGTTTATTGGAATAGTAATGGCCGTTGATCAATAGCCGGTCCACGTTGTTGTCGGCATAGGAATCAATCGTGAGACGCCTTTCTTCAACCAGGGCTTTGGCAAAATCAAAATTCGCGTGCTCCAGCCAACCGCTCCACTGCAAAAATACGCCGTAGACAAGAAAAAAAGAAAGGAGAATCTTGATTTTCGAGCGAGAATAAAACAGGGTGCTAGCCTGCATATCGGTACCGATTGACATTGATCCTAATCCTCTAATGATCTCTCACGATAAACGGTTACGGATAACTGGGAGAACAGCTGGGACTCGGGGTGCATTTAGTTGATGCGGGCCGGCAACCAGGAGGATCGCACACGCGTATCTCTTCTAAATTATTCGGCGAACCCCCGCATCCGCAACCGTTTGATTGCCACCAACAATAGCATGGAGCGCAGGAAGCATCAGCCACGCAGCGCTCTTCACCGCAGCTGGCATCATTGCACCCTCGAACTTGACGCCTTTCATTGATGGCGCACGGCGATTGGCCGCAGCCAAGGCTGACCCAATCCCAGCAGTCACAGCAAGGAGAACCGTCGCATTTGATAATAGTGTCTCTACAGTTGTCATCGGTAACGCCGTCACAGGAGCCGCAATCGCAGTCCTCCCAGCACACCAGGCCGGGAACCGGTTGGGTTTGGCAACTGCAAGGACCGCATAAACAGAGACTTTGAGGGCGGGCCGTCGGGCTGTCCGACAGACCGAAAGCGCCGCAACCGCCAGCAGGGACGCAAAAGGAACCGGAACAAACGCCCGAACAGCAATTGGAACCCGTACTGCACCCCGAACCATCAGGCGCGCAGGGCGGCGCGCAACTGGTTTGACATAGGCCGTTGCCACAGCAGGTAAGTCCGCTGCAGCAACCGCTGCCGCAACCGGCGCCGTCGCCGCCGCAGACCGGCGCGCTGTCAACGGCCGTTCTTAACTGTGAAAAATGAGCCGCTCTGACAGGGCTCATTCCGGGGGTAATGACGGGATCGGAAAATACGGGATTAGGTGGGGGATCGGAAGCAAGATTGTAAACATCCAGGATAGCCTGCCTTAACTCCGTCAAATGAACGGCGCGAACGCGCGTGTTCGCGTTAAGGGAGTTGTCGGTCCAAGAAAAGGCGGAAAGCCCCCAGGGAGCCCGCAAATTATTGATTTGGGCTCTTAATTCCGTGATATGGACAACGCGGATGGGGGTATTAGACGTAAGAGGGTCATCGGTCCAGGGCGCGGCCCAAGCCGCAAGGCCTGTCGTTCCCATCCAAAAGGCCAAATAAAGAGCCTGTTTTCCTATCTTTTTACCCATGAAACGAGGCAACCTCACACCACCACTTATATTAAATCTACCAGGTTAAAAAGAGCTAATAAAGAGGGGCAACGCCTTTTTCGAGGGGGAAACACCGAAAAATCAACTAACATGTAATAGGTCAGTCAGAATGCCAAGCGCGGCTTCGTGGGCGGACAGGCCGTCTAATTTTAATTGGAATGCCTGTTTGCGGTGTTCGAACTGCAAACGGTCCTGGTAATTCCCGAGAAGCTTCACAATCAGTTTTTCT
Source organism: Elusimicrobiota bacterium (assembly GCA_016205025.1). Lineage (GTDB taxonomy): Bacteria > Elusimicrobiota > Elusimicrobia > JACQPE01 > JACQPE01 > JACQJO01. The sequence continues at coordinate 28,234 of JACQJO010000052.1, read as the reverse complement.
TGAGGCTTAACCTTGTCTTGAAACTCGAAACGGAGGCGGCCTTGGCCGGTCTCCTCAACCAAGGCAAGGCCCAGCCGGCGGCTTAAAAGGCGGATTTTAAAAAGGGTGTGAAGGTTGATAACTTCGGGCGGCAGGTTTCCCGCCCTGTCTTTGATCTCCGTGAAAATGCCGTCAATCTCCTCTTGGGACTGGCAGCGCGACAACCGCCGGTAATAAGAAACCCTTTCCATTTCGCTCGGCAGATAGCTTTCCGGAAAATACGCCGGAAAATTAAGATGAATCTTTGGCCATATCTCCCCCTCACCCCCTCGCCTCATCGCCTCATCGCCCTCTCGTAACTTCGCCATTTCTTCCTCAAGCAATTTAGAATAAAGCTCCAGGCCCACCTTGGAAACAAATCCGTGCTGTCTTAAACCCAAAATCTCGCCCGCGCCGCGGATTTCAAGATCCCGGACGGCCAACCTCATGCCGCAGCCAAGCTCCGCGAATTCCTGTATCGCTTTTAATCTCTCCTTGGCGGCCGAACCCAAATCGTTAAACTCGCGGCCGCGCGGATAAAAAAAGTAGGCGTAGGCCTTGACGTTTTTTCTGCCGATTCGGCCGCGCAGTTGGTAAAGCTGGGCCAGGCCGAAATTTTCCGCTCCCTCAACGATCAAGGTGTTGACCGTCGGGATGTCAAGACCTGACTCAATGATGGAGGAGGCGAGCAGGACGTCTATTTCGCGATTTAAAAACCGTTCCATGGTCCTCTCGATGACGGGTCCGGCCATCTGGCCGTGGCAAACCGCGGTTCTGATGCCGGGAACCAGCTTACCCAACTCGGCGGCCAGGCCGGGCAGATGGCCGATGTTGTTAAAAACGTAAAAAACCTGGCCGCCGCGCCCCAACTCGTAATGGATCGCGCGCTCAACGACCTTGGGGTCCCAGGGACCGATCGCGGTTTCAATGGACAGCCTTCCGACCGGGGGGGTTTCGATGACCGAAATGCCTTTTAAGCCCACCAGCGCTTTATAAAGAGTTCTCGGAATCGGCGTGGCGGACATATAAAGAGTGTGAACCTGGGAGCTGATGAACTTAATACGCTCTTTGTCTTTGACGCCAAAACGGTGCTCCTCGTCCACGACCAGGAGACCCAATTGATGAAAACGAACGTCTTTTTGAAGCAGGCGGTGCGTGCCGATGGCGACATCCAAGGCGCCCTTGGCCAAATTTTTCAAATCCTCTTTCATCTCGCCTTTTTTTGAGAATCGGGAAAACAGCGCAATATTAAAAGGATACGAGGCCAAGCGGCTCAAAAAATTCCGGTAATGCTGGTCCGCCAAAACGGTCGTAGGCGTTAAAACAACCACCTGGCGGCCGCTGGCCACCGTTTTAAGCGCGGCTCGCAGAGCCACCTCCGTTTTGCCAAAACCCACGTCGCCCAAAAGCAAGCGCTCCATGGGCCGGGGTTTTTCCAAATCAGCGGAAACCTCTTCGATGGCTTTTAATTGATCCTGCGTTTCCTCGTAAGGAAAGCTTTTCTTAAAGCTTTCCTCCCACTCGGGCGCTCCGGGCAAAACCGGCGCCGGCAGCGCCGCGCGCTTGGCCCAAACGGCCAAGAGTTCCTGGCAAAATTGCCTGGCCTCTTCGCGCACCCGGTTTTTGACCGCCTCAAATCCGCGCGCGTCAAGACCGGACAATCGCGGCGCGTGCTTATTGTTTAAAACGACATATTTATGAAGCCAGCCGATGTCTTCGGGATTAACGAAAAGCTTGTCGCCTTTGGCATACTCCAGCTTCAAAAACTCCCCCCGCGGCAAACCCTCCATGTCGCGGACCGTTTCAAGTCCTCGATAACGGCCGATGCCGTAAATTTCATGCACCACGAAATCTCCCAGCTTCAATTCGAACAGACTCCGCTGAAAACTTTCTTTGGATTTTTTGGGTTTGAAACCCGATGATTTTCGGACAGGCGCGGTAATTCTGACCGGAACGCGGCTGAAAAGTTCCGCCGTGGTCACCATCCAAATCCGATTTTGATCGTCCTTAAAACCCGAACCGATGGGCGCCGTCACCCAACGCCACCTGCTCAAGTCAAATTCTTGGCAAGGGTTTAGCGCAGGGGAGTCGCCCTTGCCCCCAGACCCGAGAACCAGTCCCGACGGTTCTCCCCGCGTGCTCGCGGGGCCCCTCTCCACTACTGGGTTCAAGGGTGACTCCCCTGCGCTAAACCCCTTCAATTCTTGAGCCTTTTCTTCAAGAACCTGTTTAGCGTGCTCCTCGTCGCCGACGGTGGGCGCCGCGATCCAAATTTGGTAACCCTCGGAAATTAATTTCAGCGCGTCTCGCGCGAAAAGATCGAGATTTCCGGCATAGGCCGCGTTGGGCGTTACGGGCAATGCCGCCGCCTGCGCGTCCAGCGACGAAAAAAAGACGCCGGGCATATCGCCGATCCAAGGCGGCGCGTCCTTTGTTTTTAAATGCTCGGCTTCCCACGCGACTTGAACCTTTTTCCCCCGATAATAATCGGCAAGAAACCCCCCCTGCCCGGCCGCCACGCCAATAACGAGCGCGGATTGCAGGTACTGACTCGTCAATTGAGTCTCGATGTCAAAAGAACGCAAGGATTCAATCTGATCGCCTTTAAAAATTAATCTGACAGGCAGATCCAGCGTCGAACAAAAGAGATCCAGCACCTGGCCGCGCACCGCGAATTCGCCCACCGACTCCACCGAATCAACTCTTTTAAATCCGAGCGCGGCCAGCCGGCCGCTTAAATCATCTCTCGCAAAAATTTGGTCACGGCGGATTTCAAATTCACATTGGCCGCGCGCGGCCAAAGAAACGCAGGGTTGGGCAACACCAAAGGGGGTCGCCGTCAGTCCCTCGACGGTGCCGGCGGCCAGCTGGTGTAAAGCCAGCTCGCGCGCCGAGGCCTCGGCATCCGGCAGAAAAGCCAATCTCGGGACGGCTAAGCCGAAGAGCTTGGCCAGCGCCTCGATCTCGCGCAAAAAATCCTGGCACTGAAACTCATGGGAACAAATAATCAGCCAATGGCGCTCTGGGGCTTTGGAATAAATAAACCGTAAAAAAGCGTACGGGTGGAAAGGATTACGAAAATTTTGCATACCAAAATTTTCGCAGTAATTGCACTTGCTCGCTAGAGCAAGTCACGCTCGTCAATGAGACCCACGGGTCGGCCGGCGGCGTCCACCACTGGGACGTTGTCAAAAGGACGGCTTTTAAAAATTCCGACAAGCTCGTTAAGGGAGGTATCAAGGGAAACGGTGAAAGGATTTTTGGTCATCGCCCGTTTAATGGGGGTTTCCAGTAAATTATAACCGTCATGACCAAGTCCGGGTACCCGCGAAGCGGGTGGACGCGGAAATGGTTGAAGGCCGGCAGGCCGGAAACCATGATTTAAAGTGCGCCGAAGATCGCCGTCCGTGAAAAATCCGGTCAACTTGCCCCGGCTGTCCACGATGCTGACCGCTCCGGACTGGCTCTTGGTCATGACAAACAATGCCTCGCGCACCGTTTTGTTTTCCATGATCACGGGATTGGAGGCTCCGCGGCGCATAATATCCCCGGCTTTTAAATGAAGCCGCCGGCCCAAGGCGCCGCCCGGATGAAGCCGGGCAAAATCCTCTTGCTTAAATCCCCTTGATTCCATCAAAGCCACCGCCAGCGCGTCGCCCAAAGCCAGCATGGCGGTCGTTGAGGCGGTGGGCGTGATGTTAAAAGGACAGGCCTCCCTTGGCACCGCCACCGACAGCGCAATATCGGCGCTGGCGGCCAAACGCGAGCGCGCCGACCCCGTTAAAGCCACAACAGGAACGCCTAACCCCTTGATATGAGGAATCAAGGTTTTGAGCTCCTCGGATTCTCCGGAAAACGAGAGGGCCAAAACCGCATCTCCGGCGGACATAAGTCCCAAATCCCCATGCAAAGCTTCCGAGGGATGCATAAACACAGAGATCGTTCCAGTTGAGGTTAGCGTCGCGGCCAATTTTCTGCCGATAAGTCCAGATTTGCCTATACCAATTACGATAATCCTGCCCTGAATAGATCGAAGCAGATTAACTGCTTTTGTAAAACTTTTTTGGAGCGCCTTGCGGGTTGCCCGAAGCGCTTCTTCTTCTATTTTGAAAACTTCGCGAGCTAAAACGAGAGGGTCCTTTCGCTCCCTCGCCTCATCGCCCCCTCGCCCTCTCACTTCTTTAGCCACGGCGTCACTTCCGGCGGCAATTGACGGATATTCAAAGGCGGGGCAAGCTGCTTGAACGCGACGTCTATGGCGAAATAAGCGGCTGTTAAAATAACGTAAATCACCGCCAAAACTTTCAGGTGCCATTTCCAGGTGGGAATCCAAAGAGGCGGAAGGGAAAGATCGTAACTGCACTTCTTGCATCTCTTCGCCTTGATTTTATTTTCCGTTCCGCAATCAGCGCAAAAAACAACCTGCTTATCACCGTCCATCTCTCCGGGTTTTTTTTGTTCGGTCCTACCCTCAACTCCCACGGGTCACCTCGCTGCGCTCGTTACTGAAAGTATGAGAGTGTGAGCGTGGAAAAAAAATTTCTTTTTCGCTCTTACGCTCATACACTCATACGCTCTTACGCTCATACAAATGAAAATTTCGCTATGCGAAATTTTCATTTGACCGCCGCGTCTATTTTCATCAAGCTTTTCCAAAAATCCTCGACCTTATCTAACACAATGGAATTAGGGCCGTCCGATTTCGCGCGATCCGGATCGGGATGCGTTTCAAAAAAAATGCCGGCGATGCCGATGGCCGAGGCGGCGCGGGCCACGGGCTCGATAAATTCGGCGCGGCCGGACGTGCTCTCGCCATGGCCGCCGGGCAGCTGCTGTGAATGGGTGGCGTCATAAATGACGGGGTATCCGGTCTGCTTCATAACGACCAAAGAACGCATGTCAACCACAAGATTGTTGTATCCGAACATGAATCCGCGCTCGGTCAGTAAAATGTTGCGATTGCCGGCGGATTCAATTTTGGCAACGGCATTGGCCATTTCCCAGGGAGACAAAAATTGCCCTTTCTTGATATTGACCGCCTTGCCCGTAGCGGCGGCGGCCGTCAATAAATCCGTCTGCCGGCAGAGAAAAGCGGGAATCTGGATCACGTCGGCCACCTTGGCCGCCAAGGCGGCCTGCCCGGATTCGTGAATATCGGTCAAAATCGGCAGGCCCAGCTTATCTTTGATCTTGCCCAAAATTTCAAGCCCTCTGACCGCGCCCAAACCTCTCCATGATTTGCCTGAACTTCTGTTGGCTTTGTCAAAAGACGCTTTAAAAATAAACCCAACACCTAGTCTGGTAAAAGTATCTTTGAGCGTTTCGGCCACCCGAAACGTCAGTTCCTCCGATTCAATCGCACAACACCCTGCGATCGCCGCCAATTGGCGATCATTGGCCAATTTAATACCGGTCACATTAACCGTCAAATTGGAAAACTTCTCCATTCTGTCCCCGCTGTTGCAGGGACTGCCTGCTGGACTGTCATTGCGAGCCCCGGGCGAAGCAATCCCATAAGAAGGTTCCCTCTTTTGATGAGATTGCTTCGTCGCCGCTGCTCCTCGCAATGACGAGCCTGGGGAAAATCTAACTTTATTGATCCTATTCACCTTAATTCTTATTAGCTAGCGCCGCCTTCACAAAATCGCGGAACAGCGGATGCGGCTCCAGAGGGCGCGAACGCAATTCCGGATGAAACTGAACAGCCACGAACCAAGGATGATTTTTGAGCTCTACGATCTCGGCCAGATTTTTCTTCGGATAAATTCCGGTGATTTTAAGGCCCGCCTTTTCAAAATCATCCCTATAGCGGTTGTTAAGCTCATAGCGGTGGCGGTGGCGTTCCAGCACCTGACCCGCCTTGTAAGCTTCGGCCGCCAGGGAGGAACGCTTGATTTTGCAGGGATAATTGCCCAAGCGCATGGTGGCTCCCATCTGACGGACTTTCCTTTGCTCGGGCAGAAGATCAATGACGGGATAGCGCGTTTTGGCGTTAAATTCGGTGGAGTTGGCTCCCTTTAATTTTAAGACGTTCCTGGCCACCTCAATCGTTGCGGTCTGCATGCCAAGGCAGATGCCGAAATAAGGAATTTTGCGCAGGCGGGCGATGCGGCTGGCTTCGATTTTGCCCTCAATGCCCCGGTCGCCGAACCCTCCGGGAACCAAAATGGCGCGCGCCGAAGCCAGCTCCCTTTCCAAATCGGCATTTTCGGTGTCGATATATTGGATGCGCACCTTGGATCTGTTGGCGATGCCGCCGTGAGCCAAAGCCTCCCAGATGGATTTATAGGCGTCCTTGAGTTCGGTGTATTTTCCGGCCACGTGGATGGTCAGCTCGTGGTCGGGATTTTTGGCCGCGTCCACCATGCGCGACCATTGATCCATATCGCGCTGCTTGCAACGCGACCGAAGGAGCATCAAAATCTGCTCGTCAACGCCTTGGCGCGCGAATAAAAGAGGAACCTCGTAAATTGTTTCAACGTCAAGAGCTTCAATGACCGCCTCGCGCGGCACGCTGGTGAAAAGAGAAATCTTGGCTTTGAGTTCCTCGGTCAGCCGCCGCTCGGTTCTGGCAATGATGATATCCGGATCAATGCCGATTTCGCGCAATTTATTGACCGAATGCTGCGTCGGTTTGGTTTTTAACTCTTCGCTGGCTTTAACATAGGGCAGGAGGGTGACATGGACATAGACCACGTTATCTTTGCCCACCTCAAGGCGCAATTGGCGCGCCGCCTCCAAAAACGGCAGCCCCTCGATGTCGCCCACCGTGCCCCCGATCTCGATGACAACGATGTCGGCCTGGGCGCCCAAAGCCGTCATGCGCGATTTGATTTCGGTCGTCACGTGGGGGATGACCTGGATCGTTTGTCCCAAATATCTTCCCTCGCGTTCCGCGCTGATGATGGACTCGTAAATCTGACCGGTCGTCACATTATTTTGGCGTGACATGTCCGCGTGCAGGAAGCGCTCGTAATGACCCAGATCCAAATCCGTTTCAGCTCCATCGCCGGTGACGTAAACCTCTCCATGCTGATAGGGATTCATGGTGCCGGCGTCAACGTTAAGGTAAGGATCGAATTTCAAAAGCGTCACTTTCAGGCCCCGGGATTTCATCAGACAGCCGATCGAAGCGGCCGCTATGCCTTTTCCCAAGGAACTCGCGACGCCTCCGGTGACGAAAATATATTTAGCCAAAATTTTCCTCCAACTCTCTTCTGGCGACCGTTGCCGTGCCCACTTTGGCGACCACGATTCCGGCCGCGGCATTGGCGATTTCGGCCGCCTCCAAGGGGCTCGCTCCGGCCACGTGGCTCAAGGCGTAAGCCGCCACGACGGTGTCTCCGGCCCCGGTCACGTCAAAAACTTCGCGCGCCACGGTGGGGATATGCCGTATAACCGGGCTTTTGGCCCCGGGGCCTTTGGCGCTGAAAACAGTCATGCCTTCGGACCCACGAGTGATTATAGCCTCGGTGAGCCTTAAATTTCGCATGATTTTTTTCCCCACCGCCTCCACCGCGTCGTCATCGGTTTTCGGAAGCTGGCCCATGCCCAGGAAAGCCTCCGCCGTGTTGGGCGTAACGCAAGTCACGCCGCGGTAAAGCTTCATATTTTCCGGCTTTGGATCCACAAAAATCCCGGTATTCTTTCTTCTGGCATGGCTGACCAAGCGCGCAATCACGCGCGGGCTGATCAAACCCTTGCCGTAATCCGAAACCACGACGGCGTCCACCCGCGTTATCAAAGAACCCAGCGCGTCAATAAGCCTTGATTCAAAATCCTGTCCGATGGGAGCGCGGGATTCCTTGTCAAAACGCACCACCTGCTGGCGGTTCGCGATCACCCGCGTTTTCAAGCTAGTGGGCCGGGCCGGGTCAAGTAAAATTCCCTCGACATTGACGCCGCGATGCTCAAAATCGCGCACCAGGCGCTCTCCCGTGGAATCCATGCCCACAATGCCGGCCGCGTAAACCTTGGTTTCAAGGCTGACTAAATTGAAGATCACGTTGCCGGCGCCGCCGGGACGGTCCTCTTCGTTAATCACCTCAACCACCGGCACCGGAGCCTCCGGGGAAATGCGCGAAACCGAGCCCCAAATGAACCGATCCATCATCAAATCCCCGATAACCAGGACGCTCGATCGCGGGTAAGCCCCGATGATTTTGTGGGCTCGTTGGCGGGAAATCATATTGCGATTATAGGGTTTTAGAAAATGTCTTATAAGCCTGACTTAGACGAATCAAGACCGACCTTAAAACCGGCATGCGCGCCACGGGATTGCCATGAATTTGCTCAAGGGTCGCGGCTTGTTGGCCAAGCTCCTCCGGAAGTTCGTTATTGATATTAACGCCCACTCCAACGACCAGCCATTCATAAAGACCATTTTTAACGCCGCCCTCCAGCAAAAGGCCGCAGATCTTCTTTTTGGTTCCGTCCGGCAATGCGGCCAAGACATCGTTGGGGGCCTTGACCTCAAAAACGCAGCGCGGCATCCGATCGCCCAAAGCTCGCGCAATCGCTTCGGCGCAAGCCAAAGAAAAATCACCGGCGCGGGAGGGATCAAAACCCGGCCGCAAAATAAAAGAAAACCAAAGCCCGCCATGGTTGGAATTCCAAGCATCTCCCTTGCGGCCATATCCCGCGGTCTGCCGTCGAGCCACGACCAAGGTCCCCTCGGGAGCTCCCTGATCGGCCAGTGACTTGGCCTGGGTTTGGGTAGATCCGATGACATCGTAATGGTAAACCTCGCATCCAAAGGGGGAGCAGGGCTGCCCTTCACCCGAAACCGTAATTCTCTGAAGATATCTTTGGATCGCCCTCGACTCCTCATTGACACCGGGCAGGGAGTTCGTCGTCATGAAACTTATTATCTCAAAGAATAACCCTTGACAAGGCGCCCATTGGGCGGCAAGCTATCAAAGGGAGAAATTGCTCCCCATTTGGGTTATGCGTTATAAGGTTTACCATCAAGGTGAAGTCCTGGGACCTTTTGAAGCCCAGGATTTGAAATCTCATTCTTGGTTTCACGAGGGACTTTTAATCTGCCCTGAAACTGCAACCGGCCTTTCGGCCAATGACTGGAAAAAAGCGGTTGAGGCGCTGGAGTTATTCCCGGATAAAGGCGGAATGCCTCCCGATCCCAAAGCGCCCACGCCCCGACCCACGACGTTAAGAATGGATGAGCTGGAGGTCATGCTGGCCAAAATCACGGAGCGGCAAAAAGCGCTGGAAGCCAAATTGGACAGCAATCCCGCGCAAGCGGCCGAGAACCTGATGAAATCCGAGACCGAAAAAATCAAAAAAATGATGGAGGAGTTCGGGGCCAAAGTAACCACGACGCTTCAGTCATTTAAGGAAGACTACCAACGCCTGGAGCAGACGTTCAGCGCGCGGCTGGAACAGGCGGCCAAAACCCAAGCTCCTCCCGTGATCGCCGGCTCCAGCGATCAACTGCAAAAGGCGGTGCAGGAATCACGCACGGCCTTGGAGGCGATCAACGCGCGGCTGGGAGCTTTAGAACAAACAAAAACTTTAATGACCGATCTTCAGCGCAAGGTGGACGCCTTGCAATTAAAAATGCCGCCCCCCGGAGGGCCCCCGGGATTCGGGCCAAGCCCAATGCCGGCTATGCCCGCGGCACCCATAGCCCCGCCGCCGCAACCCAAATTCGAGATCAAAGCTCCGGCGGCGGCCCCCAAGAAAGCGCCCTCCCCGGCCGGTTCAAAAAAATTACTGCCCTTCAGTTTGGCCGCGGCCGCTTCCCTGGGATTGGCCGCCGGAGGATGGTGGTTTTACACGTCGCAGCTGCCTGCTTCAATGGCCGGGTCGCAACCCCAAAAAGATTCCCTGGCCGCCATCTCCTCGCATTTTAATCCGCCGCAACAACCGCCAATGCCGCCGCCTGTAATGGAAACGCCGCCATTAACAAAGAAACAACCGGAAATAATTTCAACCGCCGCAACGGCGCCCAAGCCGCCGGCCGCGGCCAAAAAACGAAATCTGTCGAAAACAAAAAAAACTACCGCGAAGAAAAACGTCAAAGTTATCGCACCGTCGGCTAAAGCGCGCGTAAAACAACCCCCTGCGGCTGACGGAGGAAATCTCGAGGCCGCGCGGCCCGATCAATCTCAAAGAACCGAACCGGAAACGGCCGCCTCCACAGCGGCCGCAGCCGCCAAAACGCCAGGGGGCGAGGAGTTTCCCGAACTGCCGCAAGATAAGGCGGCTTTAATGAAAATCCTTCCCGGATTTAACGATCCCTCCCAGTCTAAAACCCAAGCCCAGGATCAAAAAATAACGCAGGACCAACCGGATTCAACAGATAAATCCTCCGCCGCGGCCGAATCAAACGCTTCGGTTAAACCGCGAACCAAACAAGAAAACAAGGAACAGAAAGATAGCGAATCTAAATCCGGCGATGAGGATTTTTTCCCGCCGTTTTCCTTCTAGCATATTCCACCATCAAACTTTCGGCGGACCGAATATTCTCTTCTGTGATTTCCCAGAGTTTTTTGGCGCCTAATAAATTTTGGATCTGATTAAAAAGCTCGGCGTCGATGAAAGGCGTGACGTTTCCTTTTTGGTATTCGGTTTCTTTCTCCCCGTAAAGACCCAAGAACGTCTTATCCCGAAACCAGGACTGCCGGTTGCGTTCTTCCAATTTTTTTAAAAGCGCTTCGGTCGGATTTCTCTGAACGAACTCGAAAAACATGCCGGAAGGAGAACTTCCCGGAAAAAACCACTCGCCGCTAAAAACCTGGATCAAATCTTCATCAGCGTCTTTCAAAATGGGGGTGATGAAATTAACCCCGCGTTCGAGAGCGTAACGGTGAAAAGCCAATAAATCGGGAACCCGAAGGGCGATATGCTGCCAATGCGCCGCCGCGTTGTGATCAGCCAGCATGGCGCGCACGTGGGAAGGCTGGGTTTTGGGTTCGGACGGCTGCACCACGGCGACAATGGTGTTTTCAAGCGCCTCGCCGCCGACCAAACCGCGCCCGATCCTGGCCGCGAACGTCATGGACGCTTCGCCCTGGCCCTTGACCCATTCTTTGCGTTTTTCGTAAATAATGTCCTCTTTTTTCACCCCAAAAATGATCCGAAAAAGAGCGTAGGCCACGTTGTACATTTCAGGAGCCACTAAAAGCGTCATGTGGTCCACCTGAAAGTTAAGAAAGTGATCGGTGATCGGTGATCGGTGATCGATAGCTTTTTTATTTTGAGTTTCCATGCTTCTTCACTGATTACCGATTACTGATCACTGATCACTTTCCCTTTCGGTCTCGGCATCTCAAATGTGTCCGTCACGCGAGTATACCAGGTTCCCTCAAGGCGGCCGATCGCTTTCAGATCCGCGTGACTGATTTGGTTGTTCTTCCAAACTTCATCCGCGATATGAATGTAAACCACATGCCCGATGACGATTGTTCCAGCCAAAGGACCCTCGCCCATCGAAACCGTTTGGAAAAGCCGGCATTCCAAATTAACCGGCGATTCCTTAAGGCGGGGAGGCTTTACCTTGAATGAAGGAAGCGGCGTTAAGCCCGCTTTTTGAAACTCGCTCACCCCATAAGGGTAATCGGCCGAAGTTTGGTTCATTTTTTCGGCCATCGCTTCGGTCGCGACGCTGACCACGAATTCTTTGGTTTGTTCGATATTAACCAGCGTGTCTTTCTTTTTTCCTTCGCGGTTTCGAACCGGCGTGAAACAAACCGTCATGGGATTGGCCCCGCCGCCTGTAAAAAAACTAAAAGGCGCCAAATTTAAACTCCCATCTTTGCCTTTTGTTGAAACCCAGGCAATGGGCCGCGGCTGAATAACCGCAATCATCAGCCCGTAGCGCTCGGGCAACGGCATCTTTTCAGGATCAAATTCCATATTTCAACTTCAAATAATCAAAAAAGATTTTCTAAAAATTGTTCAGGAGTTACCTTAGCAAGTCGAATAATTCCGCGCAATGTCCCACTGGCCAACTCTTTGTGAATAGGAACAACAGTACCAATGGCGCCACTGGACGTTTCCTTGCGCAGGACAACGTGGCTGCCGCGTTGTCTAACTCGGACAAAACCCAATCGCTCTAATGCTTTGATTGCTTCTTTGGCGGAAATAGGAGGGAGTTTAGGCACACTTTGCCTCGAAGGTAGTAATTAAGGGCCGGGTTCCAGCTTTCGCGGGAAACTCCTCGAGGTAAAGTTCCGTGGCTTCCTTGAGGTTACGAAGCGCTTCGTCAATGGTTTTCCCCTGGCTAACTGTTCCCACTTCCGGACATTCAGCAACATAGATGCTCTTTTCCTCGTGAAGCACAGCTGTCAATGTCCTTTCGTGAGTCACTATTTTACCCTTAACACGCCTTCGAGATCGCATATATCTATCGATAGTTTAAAGCCACATTCATGAGGTGTCAATACGGTCATACTTTTTCATTATAGGACTTCCGGTCCCTAGCGCCTGGGACTTAAGACCCCCCCCTGTGTCAAATTTTTAGAAATGTCATGGGTTTACGTTTTTTAGAAATGTCATGTCTATGCAGTAGAAATCGCATATTGTTGAGCCGCTTTAAGTTCCTCGAATCTTAAGCTCACCTGCCAAGGCGATCCGGCCAAGGCAAGCGCTGGCAATTTAAGCCGGGGTTGTTGGTTAAAGAAGGAGCGCTCCAAAGCCAAAGCTTTGCCTTGGTTGACTTCCTTGGGGATGGCTTTGAGGCCTGACAACCGTGGCGATTCTTGAGGAAACAACTGAAAAGACTAGGCGAAAAATTTACATGGATGCTCTTGGAAAATGCATGGCTGCCCAGGAACAACGACAGCAACCGGCGCCATAGGCCAAATGAAATGACGAAAAACCGCTAAGTGCCGTGCAGAGCTTCGGCCCTTTGGCCGTTGGCCGCGATCGCGGCTTTGTGCCAGCTTAAAGGGTATTCCTTATCCCGGTACTTGTAACCCCATTCGGTAATCGTCAAACTCTCAAAAAAAGTATCCAGCATTATGGCCAAACGATCAGACATCTTGCCGCGCGCGGTTAAAGAACGAAGCGCGGCTTTGCCCTGCGGGCTATGGGGCAGGGCTCCCGGATGAAATGTAAATGAGCCGGGTTCAATGACGCCTTTTCTCGCCCCGTAGCTGGCGTTAGAAAAAAACATCACTTCATCGGAGTCCACATTGTAATGGGCATAGGGCGCCGGAATATCTTTAGAGTGCCAACCCTCCATTTGGGAAACAAAAGAACAGATTGAAAATCCATTGTAAGGCGCGTTGCCGGACTGAAATGTTTGGTGCATCGGGGGCGCGGTGTGGATTTCGCGCGCGATCCCATGGTGATTTTTAACGTCAAAACCAAATGGATAAAGCGCCCCCTCCCACCCAACTAAATCAAAAGGATGGTGTCCCAAGGTCAGGCGCGTCACCATGCCCAAGGAATGTTTAACATCAATAAAAAAACTGCCTTTTTCGTCTTTAGGCGGCTCCAGTTCGGGCGTCTCGATTTCGGTTTCCACAACAGGCGCCATCATCTTGGCCTGGCCTTCTATATTAAGGTAGTGGGACGGGAAGGTGATAGGGTACGTTGACTCAATAATCAGGATATAAGCTCTTTTGGAGGAAAGCTCAAGGCGGTAAGTTGTTCCCTTGGGAACAATAAGGTAAAGCCCCTTGCGCAGAGCCAGCCGGCCATATTCGGTCCGCAAAATGCCCTGGCCTTCCTGAACATAGAAACATTCATGTTTTTCCCCATTTCTAAAAAATGTGTCCTGCGGCATGGATTTAACGGGTTTGGCAACGGAAACGACTGTGGAAGAGCCGAAAACAATGGGCTTGCGGCTGGAAACAAAATCTCCGCCATAAGGCATACGAGCGGTCAGGATATGATACGGCTGAAGCGTCGCGTCTCGCGCCGGCTTAAGAGCTAAATTAATGCTGGATTTTTTAGGGGGCTTAACCTGTTCGGTTGGATAAGAACGGAAATGCTGTTTTCTGGAAAAAGCCCCGGAGAATCCGAAGGTGCCATGAATCTCCTCTAAGGATAGCACGCCGCTCTTGGAGTAAAACTCGGTGTGGGGTGTTGCCGGAACTTTACCCCGGCGGACGATCAAAGCCATTAACGCGCTCCTGCCATTTGATTTTTATAGTTGATCTCGCGATAAGCCTCGGGTTGGCCCACCTTATTCCTTAATATGCCCAACTTGTTGACCTCCAGCTCAATGACGTCCCCTGGTTTAAGCCAGCGGTTTAAATCCAGGCCGCAACCTTTATAGTAAGTGCCGCAACCCAACACGTCTCCGGGATACAGCGTTTCGCCCTGCGAAACATGAGAAACCATCATGGCAAAACCCCAGTAATGATCCTTAAAATGCCCTTCGGACCAAACCTCGCCATTGACCCTGACTTTCATCGCGAAATCCTTACGAGGATCAACCTCGTCAGCCGTCACCAGATAAGGCCCAAACACATTGGCGAAATCCTTTCCTTTATTGGGACCCAAGCGCAAAGACATCTCGCGCGCCTGAATATCCCGGGCCGAAACATCATTGAAAATCATGTAGCCAAAAATATACTCCCCGGCTTTTTCGGGCGGGATATTTTTTCCTTTTTTCCCGATGACGCAGGCAATCTCGCATTCAAAATCCAGCTTTTGCGTGTAGTAAGGCCAAGGAATTTCCTCCTCCGGCCCCAAAATCTCCCGGTGATTACCTTTATAGTAAGCCGGCAGCTCATACCATGCGGGATTTAACTTCTCACCGCGCCGCTCGGCCCCAGCTTTGGCATGTTCCTCATAAGCGATGAAGTCCCGAAGGGAAGAAGGATTGGGCAAGGGCGCTTTGAGCAAAACATCAGACAAAGATACCGCCGCGTTTGTAGGCGGATTTTGCGCAATCCGCGCGCCCTTGTCCCAAAGCTCCTGCCCGCCCTCCAGGAATGCCGGCATTTGGCAAGGAAGTGTTCCTTGGGATGCCTGCGCCAAATCAATGACCCTATCGCCGGCCAAGGCCCCCAAACGTAATTCGCTCTTTCCTTTAAAAACAAAGCTTACTAATCGCACATTCCTATCGTACGATTTTAAAAGAAAACGCCCAAGTTTGAAAATTAATTATTGCGACATGCTAAAATTCAATCACGGCGATGATGATAAATCGGATGGGAATGGGTCGAAACGCGCTTACCTTTTAAAAAAACTAGAAAGTTTCTCCGGCAACCTTCATTGAAATTTTCCGCCTTCCGCTTCTTCTTCTTGTCCTTGCTGACTTTGGTTGCCGGTTTTGCTCATGCGGGAGAAGCCTGGGACCGCGTCATGAAAACCGGAGAACTTCGCTATGGAACCGATCCGGCCGGCGGCGCGCCCTACCTGTTTCAAGACAAGCACAATCCCGATCGCATGATCGGTTTCGAAGTAGATCTCATGGAGGCCATCGGCAAGCGCCTGGGTGTGACGGCCAAGCCGGTGGCCATTGATTGGGACCAGCTGGTGCCGGCCTTGATGCGCGGAGATTTCGATATCGCCCTAAACGGCCTGGAGGTGACTGACGAACGCAAAGGGATGATCAGCTTCTCGCATCCTTATTACATTTTTTCGCAACAGATCACGGTCCGGCAGGACGACGCGCGCGTTAAAAAATTCGAGGACCTGCGCGGACGGCGCGTGGGAACCATGGCGGCCACCTTGGCCAAAGACATGCTGGAGGAACACGGCCAAATAAAAATCGTGACGTACCCGGGACCGATCGAAATCTACGGCGATCTGGAACTGGGCCGTATTGACGCGGCGTTTCTTGATACCCCAATGGCCGCTTTCTACGCGGGTCCCAAGCCCAGCCTAAAAAACGTGGGGGAACCCGTCGGTGAAGGCCTCTACGCCGCGGGCCTGCGCAAAGATTCCCCCATTCTGCGCGACAAATTAAACGCCGCTTTAAAAAAACTTTACTCCTTGGGAGAGCTTAAAAAAATTTACGACAAATGGGACCTCTGGACCCAAAATCAAGAAAAGCTGTCCGGATTCTTCAACGACTCCGCTCAAACCGGCGCCGCCGAAGTCAGCATCCTCAAATTTATTCCCCTTCTCCTGCAGGGCGCCAGCGTAACCATCGCCATTTCGGTTTTGGCCATGGCCTTGGCGGTTGGGGCGGGTTTCGCGCTCTGCGTGGCCAAGCTTTACGGCAATAAATTCCTGCGGTTTCTTTCCCACGCCGCGGTTGAAATCATCAGGGGGACTCCGCTTCTGTTGCAACTCTACGTCATCTATTATGGACTGCCCACTCTGGGCATTAAACTCAATGCCTTTGTGGCGGCGGTGCTGGGTATTGGTCTTAACTACGCGGCTTGCGAATCCGAAATCTACCGGGCCGGAATCTTATCCGTCCCAAAGGGCCAGGATGAAGCGGCGCGCTCCATCGGCATGTCGGCGCGCCAAAGCCTTTTTCATATCATTCTTCCCCAGGCGTTCCGCGTCATTCTTCCGCCCAGCACCAATGACTTTATCGCGCTCTTCAAAGATACCTCTCTTGTTTCCGTCATTACGGTCGTGGAACTGACCAAGGTTTACAATCAGGCCGCTCTTTCTTCGCTTCACTTTCTGGAGCTCGGATTCATCACCGCGGCGCTGTATTTCGCGATGAGCTATCCCTTAGCCATCTGGTCGCGGCGCCTGGAGGCCAACCGGCAGCATGCCATCATTTATTGAAGTCAGGGATCTGGGCAAAAAATTCAATTCAACCTGGATTATTAAAAATCTGAATCTCTCCTTCGACGAAGGAGAGATCGCGATCATCCAGGGGTCATCCGGCATCGGAAAAAGCACCTTCCTGCGCTGTTTGTGCTATTTAACGCCTTTTGAAAAAGGCCGGGTCCGGGTCGGCTCGATCGAAATCGAGGCGGGCATGAATGAGCGCAAGCACCACCAGACTATCCTGGCCTTAAGGCAGCAGCTCGGCTTCGTGTTTCAATCCTTCAATCTCTTCGGCCACCTGACGGTTCTGCAAAACATAACCATCGGTCCTATTAAGGTATGGGGCGTGACGCCCCACAAAGCCGAGCGCGAGGCCAAGGCCCTCCTGCGCCGGGTGGGACTCAAAAACAAAGCCGAGGAACACCCGCGCTCTCTTTCCGGCGGCCAGCAACAACGCGTGGCGATCGCCCGGGCCCTGGCCCTGCGGCCCAAAGGCATTCTGTTCGATGAGCCCACCTCCAATTTGGACCCGGCCATGAAGCAGGAAATCGTGGAGGTCATCGAAGATTTCGCCAATGACGGCCTAACCATGTTAATCGTGACCCACGAACCGGCGTTTCTTCGCCGGGTGGCCACAAGACTCATCGAGTTCGGATCCCAATGCTCCGTCGTGTCCGAAAACGCGTTGCCCAAACTCTTGTTGCCGGCAAGCCCTCCAGCCGATAACCAAAACCCCGACGCCTTGGCCGCGCTGACCGTTTCTTCGCCGAATTAAACCAGCGCTACTGGACTTTAGGCAAAAATTTACGCTTTCCGTCGTCACCCCCGCGCAGGCGGGGGTCCAGTCTGGATTCCCGCTTTCGCGGGAATGATGACGGAAAAATGCCTAAAGTCCAGCCAGCGCTACCCTTGCAAAAAAACACAGTTCCTGGTATGTTTAGAATTAGTGAATATCGTGTAATGCAAAAACTTAAGACACGAACAAACTGGATGAAAAAAACGGCCCTGATCGCAGGCGTTTTTTTCTTAGGGGGCCTTGCTTTTACGGCAACGGCCATGCTGGCCAACAATTACCTGCGGCCTCATAAACCCCATTCCGTCGCCACTGCGCCGGCTAACGCCGCTCTTTCGGACCCGCGATGGAGCCAACTGACCTCCGAGCTCGAAACCCGGGCGAAACGGGTGCCGGGAAGAGTTGCCATCTATCTTAAAGATTTGAACACCGGCCGGACGTGGTCGCAACACCCGGACGAGCTGATGCCCAGCGCCAGTTTAATTAAAGTCCCGATCATGGCGGCCGTTATGGCGCAGGTCAGCCAAGGCAAGCTTTCTTTAACTAATGAATTAACGATCACCAAGAAATCACGAGCCTCCGGATCGGGCAGTTTGAAATGGTACCGAACTGGAACCAAATTTACGGTGGCGACTCTTCTCTACCACTTAATCACTGAAAGCGACAACACGGCGATGCGCGTATTGGTTAACCATCTGGGGCTGGGTTACTTTCAGAAAGCTTTCGCTCACATGGGGTTATTGGCCACCAATATAGAGGAAGACGGATTAAAATTAAGTTCGCGCCCGGTGTTAAAAGAAAATTACACCACCGCCCGTGAAATGGCCGATCTTTTAGAACAAATTTATCGCGGCGCGTTGATCGATAAAGAGGCGAGCCAGATCATGCTGGAGCTGATGAAAAGCCTCAAACACCGGGAGCGGCTGGCCAAAACCCTGCCTCCAGGTTGGGCCATCGCGCATAAAACAGGGCTCCTGCGGCGCGCCTGCCATGATGCCGGCATTGTTTTTAGCCCGACCGGAGATTACGTTCTGGTCGTCATGACCTGGAAGGGCGGCGATTATAAAGGAATGAAGCGCCACATCTCTCAAATCGGCAACGTCACCTACCGTTATTATGGCGGCCAATCCGACCTGGCCACCACCACGCACCCCCCTTCTTACGTCCGCGGAATTTAACCAACTAAACCGCAAGTGCCTGGCACTTAGCGGTCTTCGCTAGCGCTCCAGCGCTTTGATGGCTTGGGCGGCCTCGTCATCTTGGGGATCTAAAATCAACGCCTGTTTAAGGTAAGGCAAGGCCAGGCGGCTTTCGCCCAGATCAATGTGCAGAAAAGCGGTGCGCTTATAGAGCGCTTTGTGGTAAGGATTGAAATCAAAATAAACGGCGTACGCCTTGATTGCTTCTTTATATAGGCCTTGGGACTCGTAAAGCTCGCCCAAAAGCTCGTATCCCGGCGGCCAGCGCGGATTGGCGCGGATTAGCTCTTGTGCGGTTTTGAGGGCCTCTTCACGTTTGCCCAAGGCATTTTGCGATCTCGTTATACGCGATAAAACGTAAGGATTTAAAGGTTCCTGTTCCTGGGCCTGGCGGTAAAGATTTAAGGCCGCGGCATGATTGCCGCCGACGCGCAATTGATCCCCCAGAGAAATCAAATTCTGCGTCTTGGGTCCCAAAAAAATTTTTTCGGCATCCGCCTCGCTGGTTTCCAAAGCCAAAAATGTGCGCAACGCCCCGCTCTTTTTGGACACCTTGCCATGACCAGCCTCGCGCTTCCAGGAATCCCGCAATTTCTTCTCAAAATCCTCCAGTTTTTGTTTATAAACCTTTTCAAAGGCTTTGTTAAAAATCTGGCCATTGCCCACCGCTTTGACTAACGCCGGAATTTTGAGTTTCAGCTGCTCCATCGCTAAAGCTACCTGGGTGAAAGCCAGCGATATTTCGGCTTCATCTTTTAAATAAACCAGGGAAGGTTCCATACGTTTAAACTCAACCAAACGATTTTCCTGTGCGGCTAAAAGCAGTTCCTCTTTATCGCCTGGAGGAATCTCCAAGGCGCCTTGGCGCCAAATGGTTTCATAGGCGCGCGCCATCCCTTCCTGAAACCATAGCGGAAATGCCAGGCCCGCTTTAACCTTCAGGGCGTGGTGGATATATTCATGGCACAATGTGTCCTGCCAAGAATAACCAAAAGCCAACGCCTCGGGCGTGATCACCATTAAACGATGAAATTTGGCGATGCCGATGACTCCGCTGGTCTTCAAACGCTCTTCGCCCAAAGTGCTGGCCCAACCGAAATCCTTCCTGTTTCGGTAAACTTCAACGACAGGCGGCGACTCCTCCCGGATGGAACCCAGCCATCGATCAACGCCCTGGCGGCACCCGGCAAGGGCGCGGCGCAGACCCGATTCAAGCACAAGGTCGCGGGAGCCCAACCGCAAAATGAACGAGTCCAGGATAATTTCTTCATTAAAATCTTTCTGAAAATCCAGCAGTCCTTTAAGGTAACCGGCAAGGTCGGAAGCGGGAAGGGCCGACACCAAAGCCTCTTGATACCGGCCCCGGTACATCAAAATCAGCGCCTGGAGCTGCAGGTCGTTTTTGGCTTTTTTCTCAACCGAGGACCAGCGCCCCCGATCCAGGTCGTCTTCGAACGGGTGAAATAAAAAGCTGCCAGCCCGGAGGCAGGAAGGATATAGGATGTAGGATATAGGATTTAGGGAGAGAGTAAAAACCAATATCCCTTTAATCCCAAATCCTAAATCCCAAATCCTAAATCCTTTTTTCACTTCAGCAAATTCCTCAAATACTCATCTACCTGCTCATCCATGTTTTTGGGGCGCCGCTCTTCCAGGGAGCGCAAAATCTCTTTGCGGTTTTCGGATGGAACCCGGTAATCTTCGGGTTTCGGAATGGGCACGCGCCCCAAGCCGATGCCCTGCTCTGCCCCCCACGGCTGACCACCGCCGGGCCGGCCGGAAGGAACAAAAATCACCCCCTGGCGCCCGCCCGGCTGGGCACCCGCCTGAAAATCGGGGCTGGCCAGGCGCTCGCTCAAATCTTTAAGCTTTTGACCCACGTCATCGAGTTTTTTTAAAGCCGAGCTTTCCTGCTCGAGCGCCGGCGGCACCGACGGCAAGCGCAGGGAATCGCGGGCCGCGCGCTGGTCTTGCCAAGCGGACTCCAATTTGCTGACTTCGGGTCCCAAAACTAAAGAAGGGTGGCTGCGGTCAATCTCGGAAAGTTTTTTAAGAACTCCTTTAGTTTTTATGGCAACCTCCTCCTGCTCCTTGGCGATCTCGACAAGCTCGTTTTTTTGTTTTTCTCCTATTTTTTCTTTCGCCTCATCGCCCACTCTCCTAATCGCCTCATCGCCTCTATTTGCCCTTTCAACAGCCGCGGTACGCCATAAAATTTTTTCCTGGGCTTTCTTGACCGTCTCCAGATCATCGAGCAAAGATGGTTTCTCGCCGTCTTGAGATGACATCTGGCCCAATGAATCTTGGGATTGGCGCCCGGTTTTTTTGGCCGCTTCCTCGAGTTTCGAGCGAAGCTGTTTTAAAGATTCCTTCATTTTCTTAGCCGCGGCCAAAGCGCCGCTCACGTCTCCTTTAGCCAATGCCTGGGTCAATTGATCGCGGGCTTGGGCCGCCTCGGAAATGGGCAAATCTTCCCGGGGCAGCTGGTTAACGAACTCCTGCGGGAAATTATCCGGCGTTATTTTGGAAAGCGCTTCGGAGAGTTGTCGAAACTCGCGATCAAGATCGGCCATGGCCTCGCGCAAGCTTTCCAAGTCCTGGGGGCTGCCCTGCAATTCCCGCTCAAAGCGCTCGCCCATTTCATCAAGCCTTGCGGCCGAGGCGACGGCGTCATCCATCTTTTCTTCTTTTCTCAACTCCTCCATAGCCAAAGCCGCCTTCTCCAATTCCTCGAGATACCGGGCCAAATTTTCCTTGGCCTGCGGGAGCTCCTTGTCGCGCAAGGAAGCGGCGGCGCTCGCCAAATGTTCGCTTTGAGACTGGCCAAGCGCCTGGCTTAAGCGCTCCATAGCCCAGTTGGTGCGCGGCGAGGAAAGCGGATCGCGGCTCAAGTTTTGGCTGTAGCGTTCCAACTCGCGGGTCATCTGCGAAGCTTCCGAATTGTAGGACGCCAAGCGCTGGTTCGCCTGGTCATGCGTGGCCGAGGAAATTTCAGATAAAAACTGCGAAGTCTCCAAGCCGCGAGCCAGATGATCCATGAGAGATTTTTTAAGCTCATCGTAATTCTTGGATAAATTTTGGCGGTGCTCCTCTTGAAAATCATAAATACGGATAACCAAAGATTCGCGGCTTGCGACCGGCTCGCGCCGCTCGGGATTGTTATCGCGGGCTTTAAAATAGACAGCCGCCGCGTCCCCCGCCTTCATTTTCCAGGCCAAAGGTCTAAACACAAATGATCCGTCTGCTTGGGCAACGGATTGAGACGCTTGACTGCGCCAAACACGACGGCTGGTTTCAGGTAAGACGGGACTAATCCCCTGGAAAACCAAAAAAATAGACTCCAAGGCCACGTCATCCTGGGCCAGCCAGGATATGGCCAACTCCTGGGCCGCGTCCATCTGAACCTCGGAAAAAATAGGATCCGTGATCGTCACCTGCGGCTGCGCGTCTGCCCTCATTTCAACCGAAAAAAGCCAGGCTTGCGGGTTTTCAACTCCCCGCTCATCCTTCAAAGCCAAGCGCAAGCGCGCGCTCTCGGCCGGCTTGAGCGAAAAAGAAAATATCTTTTTCTTGTCAATGGCGATGGCGGCCGTCTCGCTTGAAGCCTGCCCCTCGGACTGCGAAAACAATCTGGCTTGGGATAAGGCTTGATCCGCCGTGACTTTTCCTTCCAGGATGCTGCCCTCAAACGCCTCAATGAACGAAGGGTTTAAAAAAGTTTCTTTTCTGGAAGCCGCATGGGGCGGCGGCTTGACCGAAATTTCAAAACGCTCAACCGAGGGGGGCGCCACCGGTTCAAAAATCCAGGGCCCGGCCTCAAGCTCGCCCCAGCGCAAAGAAAGCGCGACCTCGTCTTGAAGGTTGGCCAGAGAGTAAAGGTAAGATTCCCCGTCCAGGCCACCCAGGCTTATCATGGCCTGGCGTTCGCCTTCAAGCAGAATCTGCGGTTCGCCCCAATGGGACAGCCGGCGCCCCCGAAGACGAAGCCGCAGGGTAACCGGATGGCCGCGCAGTTCGCGATAGCGGCCGGGGGCGGGACTAAAATCAATGGCTTTGAGCACATCCTGGATTTCCTTGTAGGGCTGAAGAATCCTGCGCATCAAAAACAGCGGGTCGTCTCCGGCGCCTAAACCCAAGCCCCCCAGCACGATGGGAGCCGAAAAAAAGGCCGCCCTGGATCGCTTTGGCCACTGTTTCCAGAAGTCCTTGATCCCAAATATCTCTTTGATCCGACGGGCGTGTTCTTGAATTAAAGCGCAAGCGCGTGCGATCTCGCGCTCTTTAAGCTCAAAAGACAAAGCGAGCCGGCCGTCGTCCGCGCCGCTTATGACGAAATCCCAGCAATTGGCCAAGGGATCATGGGCCAGACCGAGCCTGGTCTGCACCTCCCGGATAAAATTGGCCCATCCCAACGAGGTCCGCCGCGCGGCCAAAAAACGCGCCGCCCAAAACAAAATCGCGGCCGTCAACATCCAACGGTAGACGTCGCGCCAAAAAACCGGCAGCGCGAAAATCCAATCCAGCACCGCGCCGAGAGCCAAAATAAGGCCGGCCGCGCCGATCATCTCAACTGCAAGCAAAGCCGCGTTTTGAATAATTTTCTTCAAACGCAGACGATACAGCAGGTCGATGATTTCTTTGGCTTGCTTCATCATCCTTATCGTATACTAATACTTAACAATGAGAAAAACAGGCCGTTGTATTGCGATTTTAGCCGCTTTGGGGGCCGCCTCAACCGCGGTTCTGTCGGCCAACATCACGGGCATTTTAGAGCAGGCCCAATCGGCTTACAATGAGCGCGCCAATCCCAGCCGGGTCAGGGAGGCGATCGTTCTTTGGCAGGAAATTCTCCAAACGGAACCGGTCCATTACGAAGCCCTCTGGAGGCTGGCCAAGGCGCACTGGTGGCTCGGCGACCATTCGGCGGAACCGGAACAGAAACCAATTTTTGAAAAAGCGATGGAATACGGCCAAAAAGCGGCTGAACTTTATCCCGACGGCGTCGAGGGGCGTTATTGGTACGGTGTCAGCGTAGGCCGCTACGTCGAAACCCTGGGGCCCTTCAATCTCTCCAAGCTGTCCTTGGCCAGAACGGTCAAAACAGAAATGGAAACCGTATTAAAGCTGGATCCACAGCACGCCGGAGCCCGGCACGTCTTAAGCGTTGTGTACAGAAAGGTTCCCGGCAAACCCTTCGCTTTCGGCAGTAAAAAGAAGGCCTTAAAATACGCCGAGGAAGCGGTGGAACTCGACCCCGCGTCGCTTCGCTACAGAATCGGGTTAGCCGAGGTCTTGATAGCGCTTAAGCGCAAGGACAAGGCCCGCGCCGCTTTGCAGGAAGTTTTAGTGATGCCTCCTCATCCGGAATACGGCCCGGAATCCATTGAAGAAAAAGATCGGGCCAGCAAGCTCCTGCAAGAAATTTAGTTCCTCGGCTAACGCAGCAAAGACAAAAACTTTTTGGCCTCGGCGTGCCCAGGGTCCAGACCCAAAACCACTTCGAATTCTTTTTTCGCTCCGGTTAAATTTCTCATTTTCCAGTAAATCGCCGCCAAGTTGTAATGGGCGATGACGCTTTGAGGGTCATGTTCGATCGCCTGCCGGTGAAGGTCAGCCGCGCTTTCCAGAAAATCGCCCGAACGCTCCATAACCACGCCCAAGGAAGTCAAAACATAAGCCAAATCTTTCTTTAAAGGCATGACCACGTCGGGCAAGGAGCGATACTCCTGGGTCAAACGCAGAAGCTCTTCGAATTTGCGCTGGCTGGACCGCCACCATAACGCGGAACCGGCGAAATCCGCGCGGCTAAAATAATGATAAGCCAAAAGCATCGCGGCTTGCGGCAACTGGCTTTTAAGGTTCAAGGCTTGCCTTAAAAATCCGAGACCCTCGTCAGCGCGGCCAGCCCCAAGCAGTTCGCGTCCAAATTCAACCCGGGCCCGGGCGTAATCTTCAATCAAATCTTGGTTAAAGAAAAACCGTTCCTCCGCAACGTTGCCGACATGGCGCAAAGACAAAAACGGCCAAGGATTGATTAACGAAAACCGACCGCAAAGAGGGTCGCTTGGCAAGCAAAGCCGGGTTAACAGGCCTTCAGGCCAGCGCCGGATTCCGGCGTGATCCACTTGAGTTTCATAACCAGCGTAAAGGGACAATCCCGGATTGGTTAAAATAAAATTTTCCCAGGCCGGAGCGTTGGTCAACTTCAGATTTAAAACCAAATCCCGATAACCCCAAGTTTCACGTAAATTTTTTTGGTACCAAGAGCTCCCGGAGAGCCCCTGACCCACGATCTTGACATCCGGCCGGCGCCTGCGGTTTAACTGCGCTTCCCAAAGGGAAAACAGCTGAACGTCGTCGTGTAAAACAACGACAGCATTAGGCGCCGCGCTTTTTAAAACGTTGTTGGCGTAGTCATAAGCCATAAAATTGGAACGCAGGCTCCATTTCGCTACGCGAAAAGTGACAAAGGTGAAAAAGGCGACAGACGTGACAAAAATTAAGAATTGAAACAAAATTCTTTTATCCTTTGTCACCTCTGTCACTTGTGTCACTTTTTTCACCTTAAGCAACCAATCTATTCCCACCGCCACCCAAAGAGCCGCCATCAACAAGCTCGGCATAAAATGGTCCTCCAGAATCTTGATGGCGTGCGGGTTGGGCGGCATGTTGGCCAGATAAAGAAACACCGGACCGCTTAAAATCCAAGAAAGAAGGCTGGCCGCCAGGACACGAGGACGATCTTTGAGGGCGTAAATCCCCAGGGGGATCAATAAAACAAGCGGGCCGAAAGTTTCCCACAAAACGCCAACCCAATGTCGCGCGTCAACCCAAAAAAGCTGGCCTTTTTGATAAGAAACGGAAAGAAGGTCAAGCGTACTGCCGTGGCTTTTGCGCGCCAGGATATCAGCCAGCCGGCTCCAACTGGAAGGATCTCCCCAATTAACGAATGCCCCGCTTTGACTGCGGATAATCAGATACAGAAAAACGGAACCGCCTAAAAGGAAAAACAGGGCAGCAACCGACAGAAACCGCCGATGGGGCCGGGTGAACCAAAAAAATAAAAAAGGAAGGGCGTAGGCCAGGGCTAAAACCAAATCCATGCGGGTGGCCAATGCCAAAGGCAAGCAAAAAGCCAACAGAACGATCAATCGCGGCTCCACCTGCGCTTGATGAATAAAATACAGGAGAAAAACCAGCCAGCAAAATCCGAGCGTATACATCTCGGAAACAAAAGAAAGGCCTAAGAATACCCGCGTGGAAATAAGAAGACCAATGGGGATCAAGGCCGCGGCCAAAGAAATCCCCAGAAACTTCCTTAACCATGCCGCCGCCAGCCAAAACCCTCCGGCCGCGGCCAAAGCCGAAAGAACATTCAATCTATAGGCGGTGTTGCCAAAAGGGATGAGCGTCACCCAAAGCTTAGACATCAGGACATACAAAGGATACCCCGGCGGATGCGCGATGTTAAGATAAGAAGCCGCCACCGCGAACTCCCCGGCATCCCGAAACGGCGCCACCGTGCCGCTAGCGTGATAGATAAAAAGAACACCCAGCGCCCCGGCCGCAAACCCTAAAACCCGCTCCCTCATGGCGAGTTCATTGTAGACGATTTGTTATGAAAAAAGATAAAGACCGAATCGCGTTACCCGAAACTGGGTAAGCAAGATATATCCATATAATCTAGATTATTTGGAGTGAACTCCAAATTATCTGAAATTTCTAGAATTCTCAACTTAAAAATCACAACGCCGCCTTTCTTTGGGGTCCCTTGATGCCAAACCACGAATGCTTGGCCAAAATATTGAGGTCCTTTCCTGGATGACTTTTTGTCAAAAACTCTGGTCTGACGATCTCTTTTAGGGACCTTCGGCCCCAAAACGCCTAGGACCAAAGACCCCCCCCTCTGGGCCAAAGGGCCCACGACAAAAATGCTGGGCTCATTTATACTGTTAGCGCCTGACACAAATGTCAACAATTGAAATCCGCGGAGGAAAAATAACATGAAAAAACTTCTCGTTGCGAGTTGTATTGTTTTAAACCTGGCGGCCGTCTCTAAAGCCGATGACGCCGGCAGCGCTAAAAAAGAACCCTGGTTTTCCGGGGGCGTGGTCGCTGGATTAGGCGACATCAACGGCAATGAGGTCAAACCATTGGGCGTTGAATTAAAACTGGGGGCCGATCTTGGTTCCGGGAAATTCGGCCAAGTAGGCGTCAATCTCTCATACATACAGTCTACGTTTGATAATACAGAACCCTTTAAAACTGGGGGATGGAAAAGAACGAAAGACTGGAATCAATGGACGCGGTATAGCGAATGGCCTACCAGTAATGGTTTTCAAACACAGCAAGACCAGGCATCTCTTCGCCAGATAGACACTAAGTCAACTGTTTTCGGCGGCCCTTACTACAGAACGCCGCGCCTGGGACGTTTGGCTCTTGAAGTCGGATCGCGCGTGGCCCGGATCAACCACGACCCGCGTCCCAACCACACCGGACTGACTGAAATTTACGAAACGTGTAACTCGGGCCCTCAATGCGTTCGAGATTTGTTACGAGGTTCATCGTACCGCAAAATCTACTCCCGGGCATACGAATCAGAATCAACTTTGGAATCCTGGAAAGGATTCAGGCCTGAAATCTACACCGCTATCAATGCCCTGGTGGTTCGGCCCGGAAAAGACCGCTATGGCGATTCATACCCCGGAGTTAACCTCGCCATTGAGCTGACCAAATCTTTCTGGCCCAAACAGCTGGCCGGAAGCAACTACGGCGCGAGATTCAATGTTTCCCTAACCGGAAACTAATCGCTCAATCCACATGAAAATCCCAACCATCTTAGGCATTGGCGCTCTTATGATTATTAGCGCCACCGACGCGTTTAGCGATTTCGCGCTTAATGATTACGAAGAGCGCATGCTTCGCAAAGCCGGCCAATCCTTTGAGCTTACGGAAAACTACCCAGATAAGGGTTATGCGCTGACAATCAGCTACGAACAAATAAAGGGGCAATCAATAACCGGGGCCAAAAAATGGAAAAAAACAACGACCAAACATATCGTTGACAGAAATAAATATATCAGAGAAAAATCCAAGAGGTTTCCCCGCGCCCTGCCCACTATCATGACCGCCTTGGCCGGAATGGCAATTGGCAGTTTCTTGGGAGCTAAAGTTGCCAATGTTATGCTTCCAGGATATGCGCTTATGGATACTTTATTCTTACTCACCTTGGGACTGACAGTATTTTCTCTGGCATGGGCTGGCGGCTATTTCGGCGCCGCTATTGGCTCCAAACTAAGCCGCCTCTGGGCCAAAGCAACGACTGGAAACGATGACAAAACAAAAAAGATCGAATTTATGCAATTTGAAAGACCCCGATCTTAAGTGATGCATACTGTTCGCTGACAAAAATGCCAACAAATCAAACTTATGGAGAGTAAGGAGCAGGCACCGTGAACCATAGAAAACCAAGGAAGCCGCACGCGGCTATCGGAGTCCCAGCGATTTCGGTTGCCTGCTCCTCCTCATCGAACCGTACAGGCCCAATTAAGGCATACGGCTCTCCGACTGC
>JACQJO010000051.1 GCA_016205025.1 Elusimicrobiota bacterium | reverse complement strand
GGAGTCGTTACCGAAGAACAGATCAGGGATTACATTGAGAATCATACAAAGGAAGATGATGAAAATTTTACGATTGGGAAGTCTTAAGCCGCCTTTAGGCGGCGACCCATCCTGTGCGCTTACAGCGCACAGTGGTTGAGTATTGCCACTTGGCCTAGGGTAATTTTTGAAAAATCCCAGGCAACACCCAAAGATGGCGCCTTACCGTTGCAAGGATCATTGGTCGCTCATAAACCTACGACATCTTTCCATGGCCATAGCGTCCGGCTATCTCCCCGAGAATTGCAAGTTAGTTTGCATTTGGGCGGTTATCTTTATAACAAGAGCGCTCAAAAAGCACCCAAGGGCCGGGCCATCGGCATGGAGCTGCGCCAGGCGGGCAGCCGCCGGATCATTCCCTTTCCTGACGTTCAGGACGCGGGAAGGGTAAACGTCGGTCATAAGCCCAAATTTTTCCAGTTGGCGGTGGATGAGTATTATGATCTTAATTTAACGGCGCGACGCAGCGTTCCAGGATTAAAAAAGGGCACACGCGTCATTCCTACCGTAGTTTTTGAATTCATTGAACGAAGCGGCCGTCGGGTTCTTGGCAGACTTACGCTTAAGGCGTTTCGTCTTTAAAAACCGTTTAATCGAAATGAAAAAATTCATAGCGATTGTTCTTATCGGTTTATCAAGCCCGATCTGGGCCGCCCTTGAAATTCCGGCGGGGAAAGTTTTGAGCGACAATTTAACGGACGGACCTTTCCCTTTGGCAACTCTGCAAAGAGCTTTTGATCATGAAAAAGCGCGGCTGGTTGATAGCCGCACGCAGACTAGGGCCCTATCCTTTCGTTTAAATACCCTAAATCCCTTGTCCGACCCGCTCGTGAAAACTAACAGAAAACCTTGGACAATAGCGGAGCTTGCTGTTACGCCGTTTCAGCCGCGACCTGGCGCGCCGGCGGCATGGATTGAGTCAGCTGTGTTGACTTTAAGCCAAAAAGGGCAAAAAACAGTGGTAGTCAAAATTCTGCCTGCTAAAGTTGACGGCCATCCGGATTTTTTGCGGTTTGCGGTTATCTCCGAGGTGGGTGTGAGCCCAAACCTGCGCCGGGCTTTAGTCAGAAACAATTATCATCGGTTCTCTTATGCCGATATTTTTTACCCCGCCATCCTTAATGCTTTAAGAGCTGTGCGCTGGGTCAAGCGGTAAGCAAAAGAAAAAAGAGATGACATTTAAAAAACAGCTTTTAGGCACGGGGCTGGGTTTATTGGCGTTCCTTTTACCCTGCGATCTTAAAGCCGCCACCCGGGCTGGGGCCATTTTTGATGGAGCCGGTTCCGGCCGCTCAAAAAAGACGGGCAACCCTGTTTTTTTGGCAAAGACCTTAAATGAAGCCCGCCGCGGGCTTTATCTGTTAGCGGGCGGCAATATCAATAGTGATGACGTCAGGCTAGCCCGGATTACAACCGACCAGCGGATCGTTTTTTTTCGCTGGAGAACATTTGGCAACTGGGTCAGGGCGGAAAAAGCCAGCGGTCATCAATTTTTTGGCTCAAAGATTTGGATAAAACCCAGGCGGCGGGGGACATCTTCACCTTCTTTTTTAAGTGGCGTGCCGAAAACGGAAAAATAACCCCGGCGCAAAACGAGACCATGAAGGCGTTCTTAAAAACTCTCAAGTTTACCGATTCTGTTTTGGCCGCCGGCTTGGCTAGGATGGAGCAGAATGACGCGGCGGCCAACGCTGATCTGGTGATCAAATTATGGCGCAGTAAAGAGCAAGGAGGAGAGGGCATCTCCCTGCTTGAATTCTGGGAAAAGATTTACTGGCCCAGCCAGCGCGGGCTGACCAAACAAGAAAAACTGGCGCAGGTTAACGAGTTTGCTCCGCATTACGCTTCTAAAATTTACCCGGGCGTTTTACAAGACAATTTGGCCTTAAGAAAAGCCGGGGTTGAGGTTGTTATTGTTTCTAACGGCGATCAAGAGTTGGCGCGCGCGATAACACCGCTGTTGGGGATCAAGCCCCGAAATATCGTTGGCTCGCACCTGATTTATAAAGATGGTGTTGCGACAGGAGTGAACCATTCCTATGAGCTATTTAATAAAGATTGGACGACTAGACCTCAACCCGGAAAATCTTTAAGCTTTCACTATTGGTTAAATGCCAATAAGTGGCGCTGGAGATGGAAGGCCCTGGATTTAGAAAGAATCGTTATCGCCGGAGCTGACGGCGACTCCGCCTCTTCCGACGGGGGCATTATGATGCTTCTTCCCCGCCGGGCATCGATCGGCAATTTTATGGTTGACACGCCGCATGAACCCGCCCGCCTTGAAAAGTTTCGTGGCGTGGCTGAAAAATACGGCTGGAATCGCGGTCAATTTTTCACTTTGGCTCACAATCGCGTTTCTCCGGAGGCTTGGAATGACGCTGAAGTTGAGGCTAGGTCCCTTGTGGCCAAAGCCGCCGTCAAGGTGGCTACGTTAGCCCGCCGCGTTTCCCGGCTCGCGAGCCGGATTCGTTAAACAAGCGACCCTCCGTTCGACCGGTTAATTTTTTTCGTTATACTTCTGTTTGCCGACAAACAAAGCGTTGGGGGGAAATAAAATGCGCCATTCTATAATAGGTTTATTATTTTTAACGATCTGCGTTCCTGCCGCCGCCAAAAAAGAAAATGAGCCCTTGGTCTCTCGCTTGATCTGGGAACATGAGTTTTCGGGCGCCATGACGCAGGCGGAACTTCTTGCCCACGCGGGCCTTCTGCATATCGTGGCGCGCGAAGGCATGAAAAAGCCCCAAGGTGTTAAAAAGGAAGATTGGCCCAAGAAGCGCTACCTGCTTAGCTCCGGCGGAGAAATTATTTGGCAGGCGGATGCCAAGACCACCGCGCTGCTGGCGGATAATCCTTTTGCCGTTGTCATGGAAGGAAGCGGGCAGGCAGTGGTGTTGCGCGCCTTAAACCCGGAAGGCAAACCAATCTGGATCCTTACTCTTCCTGAAGGCCTTCTTATTTCCAAACTGGCCGTTGCCCAGAATAAAACGCTTTATTTGGCTTTTTTGCCTGTTAAGTGGCTTGAGGACCCGGTCAAATCCTACGAAGCTAAAATCATGGCTTTAAATTTAGATAGCGGTCAGCCTTATTGGACTGCCGGCATAGGGCCGCTGCGCCAGAGCGCGGACCAAGCTCTGCCTGAAATGGTTGTTTATGACGGTCTTCTTTGGTGGGTTGGCGGCGGGCTTGTTTTCGTGGTGGAACCCTCCGGCGGCCGCATTTTATGGCAGGCCGCTATTTCGGAGAATTTTAAGTCGCCTGCTCATTGGGCCTTTGGAGAAGGCGCCGCTTTCATTTCCAATGAAGAAGTTTTGTGGGCCTTTTCCGGCCGCAAGGGGCTTTTATGGAGAGCGGCATTGCCTCAAAAAGAAAAGCTCCAAACCATGGCGCGTGGTCCCTCCGGCCTGGCGTGTAGCATGGGCGATTCAAAACGCTTGCGCGTCTGGTTTCTAAATCCCGGAGACGGCAAATTGATTTGGGAAGAAACCTTTAAGCATGCCGAGAAAAAATTAGGACCCGCTCCCCGGGGTTTCGCCATTACCCAGGACCGGTTGATTTTAGCCGCGGACGGAAAACTTTTCGGGTTAAACTCCGCTTCCGGTGAAACGGTATTCGAAACCTCCGTTAAGAAAAAAGTTTTTCAGCAAGGGGCTGTCTTGCGGCCGGCCCGGGGCCATTTTATTCTGACCGGTCCCGAGGGAGCTTACGCCTATTCCCCGGCCACGGGCCAACTTTTATGGGAGCATTCCGATTTCATCGAGCCGGTGGCTGAAACAAGAAAGTTAAGACAGGCGACCTTGCAGGTGGGATTTGATGCCGCCTATTCCGGTTACTCCCAAGAAGCCAGCGACGCCTGGAGCGATTATCATCGGGGAGCCAAAAGTTATGCCAGCGCTTCCGCTGAAGCCCATTACGCTCAAATGCGTCACAATGCTGAGGCCTCAGCGAAGGCGCTGCAAAGCGCCGAGAATCTTTCTAAAGGCCTCACTGGAGCGATTGAAATTGATCTGGCCCTGGCTAATCAGGCCCTGGGATCCAGGTACGCTTCTTTTTACCGCCACCGGGGAATGAAGATCGGATTCGTGAAAGCCGCGGACAACGTGGATGTCGCTCTTCTGGATTTGGAAGCCGGTGAACTCCAGGACCTGGACATCCCCAAGGCGCACTCCGCCTGCGTTTCCCAGGTGCTGGTTGACCCGGCCCGCCGCCAAATCTACCAAGCTTTTCGCCAAATGGCCTTAATGTGCAAAGACGAAAATAAACTGCACGCTTTTCAGTATTAACCGCTCCGGATCGTCAGCGCGGGGCGCCCTGCGTCGCTGTTGGCGCGGCGTGGCCGTTATGGGATTCGTTGGGCAGTTTGGCCCCGATTCTGTCTAACTTGGCCTTCATGTCCACCTTGTCCACGCATTTCATGTAGGCTTCCAGGGGTTCCACTATCTTTTTTTGAACCAGCTCCATTAGAGAGTCGTTCAACATGCGCATGCCTATGCTGGCGCCCACCTGCATAGCGGAAGGAATCTGGAAGGTTTTGCCTTCCCGAATGTTGTTGGCGATCGCGGCGTTGGAGATCAAAATTTCAAGAGCCGCAGCCCGGCCTTTCGGGATTTTTTTACACAAGGTTTGAGCCACCACTCCTTTTAAGGTGGTGGACAAAATGGTGCGGATCTGCGCTTGCTGGTGCGTCGGAAACTGGTCAATGACGCGGTCCACGGTTGAGGCCGCGGTGGTGGTGTGCAGAGTTCCAAACACCAAATGCCCCGTTTCCGCGGTTTCCAAAGCGATCTCCACGGTTTCCAGGTCCCGCATCTCGCCGATCAAAACGATATCCGGGTCTTCGCGCAAAGCGGCTCTCAAGGCCCGCTTGAAGCTCTGCGTGTGTTTGCGCACCTCGCGCTGGTTGATCAAACATTTTTTATTGGGATGGACGAACTCAATCGGGTCTTCGATGGTGATGATGTGATCTTGCCGGTTTTCATTGATGTGGTTGATCATGGCGGCCAGCGTGGTGGATTTGCCCGATCCGGTGGGACCCGTCACCACCACCAGCCCTTTGGTCAAAAAACAAAGATCAATGATGGATGGCGGAAGATTCAGATCCTTCACCGTTAAAGTTTTGGACGGAATCACGCGAAAGACCGCTCCCGGTCCGGTTTGATCCATAAAAAAATTGGCACGGAAACGCGCCGCGCCGGGCAGATCATAGGCAAAGTCGGTGTCACCGTCTTTTTTATATTCGTCCCAGTTTAACTTGGGCGCGATTTCTTCAAAACGCTTCATTAAACTTTCGGGAGTCAGTTTCTCCGCCTCGCCGTCCAATGGTTTCATTTCCCCGGATTCCCGCACCAAAGGGAGCATGCCCGAAGTCAAATGAAGGTCAGAAGCCCCCATTGCCATCATCTTTTGAAAAAAAGCGTCCAATTCAGCCATCGTTCCTCCTTGTTAAATGTTTGTAGACGTCTTGTTAAGGCTAGCAGGAAATATTAGATTTTCAAGAAGATATAATTTTAGTTAACCCGGTGAAAAAAGAACTCTCCATTACCCAGGATCATTGGGATTGGCTGGGCGGCACCTTAAGCCGCCACGCCCAGGCCAAGATCGCCCCGACTTTAATTAAGCTCATTATGCCGGGGGTCCGCCTTTTTGAGTTCGCGAAAAACGAGGTCATTATTATTGAAGGCGATATCGGCCGCGAAATGTACGCGATTTACAAGGGCGGCGTTTCGGTCGGCCGCGGCCGCAAGAAGCTGGCCCAACTTAAAGAGGGCGATTATTTCGGCGAAATCAGCTTGGTGGCCAAAGTGCCCCGCACAGCCACGGTTAAAGCCTCCAAAACCTGCCAGGCCTTCGAGCTTTCTTGGCGCGCCGTCACCGCCATTGACGAGTATTTCCCGGAATTGATGATTAGTATCCAAAACGTGGCGCGCCGGCGCCTTGAGGATCAGTAGTCCGATCGACCGTGACTAAAACAAAAGCAGACCAAACCAAACCCGCCACGAAAGGGGGCCGCCCAGAGCGAGCCTCGCCAAAGGCGGGCCTGACCGCCGATGAAATGGGCCTTCAGCAGCGCGAGATTTCGGTTTCCGAATTTTTCACCAAAAACCGTCATCTTCTAGGTTTTGATAATCCGAGAAAAGCTTTATTGACCACGGTTAAAGAGGCGGTGGACAACGCGATGGATGCCTGCGAAGAGGCCGGGATTCTGCCCGAGATTGTGGTTAAGGTTGAACCCATCGGCGAGGGGCCGACTCCGCCGGCCGCCTCTTTAGCCACCCGGTTTAGAGTCACGGTGATTGATTACGGCCCCGGCATCGTGCGCCAACAAGTGCCGCGCATCTTCGCCAAACTTCTTTACGGTTCGAAGTTTCACCGCCTGCGCATGAGCCGCGGCCAGCAGGGCATCGGCATTTCAGCGGCCGGCATGTATGGACAGCTGACCACCGGCAAGCCGGTTAAAATCATCTCGCGCACCAGCGATAAAACGCCCGCCCATTATTTTGAGGTTCAGATTGACACCAAGAAAAACGAGCCCATTGTCTTGGAGAAAAAAGAGATCGAGTGGGAAAACCACCGCGGCACCCAGGTCACGATCGAGCTTGAAGGCCGGTACCAAAAAGGCCGCGCCTCGGTGGATGAATATCTGGAGTTGACCTCGATCGCCAACCCGCACGCCAAAATCACCTACGTGGCGCCTGAAGGCGAGCCCAAAGTCTATGAGCGCACCATCAACGAACTTCCCGAACCGCCGCGCGCGATCAAACCGCACCCGCATGGCATTGAGCTGGGCATGCTGCTTAAGATGCTTCAAGACACCAAGAGCCATTGGCTTTCCGGGTTTTTAGTTTCGGATTTCAGCCGCGTTTCAACGGCGCTGGCCGATCAAATCTGCAAGACAGCGGGTTTAAGTCCCCGCATGCGGCCGCGTGCCGTGTCGGGCCAAGCGGCCGAGGCTCTGCATAAAGCGATCCAGGCCACCAAGATTATGGCCCCGCCCACCAACTGCTTGTCGCCCATCGGCGAGAAAGCGATTTTGTCGGGTCTTTATAAACAGATCAAGGGTTCATTTTATACCGCGGCCACGCGCCCGCCGGATGTTTATCGCGGCAACCCTTTTGTGATCGAGGCGGGCCTGGCCTATGGTTTAGACCCGGAACAAGCGCGGCAAGCGGCCCAGCCTCAAGCGCCGAGAGCCGAAGGCGAGTCCGATGGATCCGACGACAACGAGTTGACCCGCGTTATTCGTTTTGCCAACCGCGTTCCTCTTCTTTATCAACAGTCCGCCTGCGCTGTTTTTAAAGCGGTTCTGGAGACCAATTGGAAAAATTACGGCGTCTCGCAGTCGCGCGGCGCTCCGCCGGCCGGACCCATGGTTATTTTTGTGCATATGGCCTCGGTTTGGGTGCCTTTTACCAGCGAATCGAAAGAAGCGATCGCGGATTACGACGAAATCCGTAAAGAGATCATGTTGGCTTTGCGCGAGTGCGGCCGGCGTCTCGGCATTTATTTGAAGCGCCGCGAGCGCGCCGCCCTGGAGCACCGCCGCCGCAACATTTTTGAGCTCTACATTGATGAAGTCGTGGCCGCCTGCAAGCGCCTTAAAGACGGCAAGGTTTCCGAGGAAAAACTTAAAAATCAACTCCTTGAGATCGCCAAAAAGCGCACCGGCGGCGAGAAAACGGATGAGCTTTTAGATCAAAAATCCGGACCCGAGGGTTTGCCCAATTCGATCATCGTGACCGAAGAAGGCGTTGAGGGGGAGGTGGCCGCCGTCGCGCCATCCAAACCCGCGCCGTCCCCTGTCGAACAACCCCAGCAAACCGGGGCCGCGGAACCGCAGGAAGAAGAAAAACAAAAAATAAAACCCAAGAAAACACGATCCTCCAAAAAAATGAAGGCAGTATCCAAGCGTAGGAAGCCCGCCCACAAAAAGCCCGGCAAGAGAGGTAAAAAATAATGGCATCCAAGAAAAACAGCGGCAACGTTGAAAAAAAACTGGTGGGCTTAGCTGACGCGGTGATTGAAGCGGCTCAAAAAAAGAAAGACCCAACCATCGAAATTCCGGTGCGCTCCCTCTCCAATGTCAAATTTAACGAAAAGAAGGGCATTATCGAGATGGGCGAAAACACCCAGGAGCGGAGTTTCTTTAACGTGGCCATGGCCAAGAAATTTATGCAGACCATCCTGGTGGGCGACGCTTTGGCGGAGCTTCAACGCGCCGAACTGACAACCAGTCTAAGGGAAATCTATTATCGAACCAAACACACCATCGCGGACTCCAATGAAAACACCTTTGATTCACAAGACGAGTCGGACCCCATCATCGAGGATTTGGAGGTTGGCCTGGCCGCTCTTCGAGAAGAACTTCACGTGCGCGCCGAAAACGGCGGCACCGTGATCGGCCCTTTGGTCTTGGAAGACGACGGCGACCGCGTGGACTGCTCGAAACTCGGCAAGGGCGGCTACTCGGTGCCTTCCATTGTTGAGGACCCTTACGTCAAAATTAAAAAATGCTCCGCCGATTTCATTTTATTGGTTGAGAAAGGCACGCAGTGGAACCGTATGGCCGAAGATAAATTTTGGAAAAAATATAACTGCGTGCTCTTGACCGGCAATGGACAACCCCCCCGCGGCGTGCGGCGGCTGACGCGCCGCCTGCACGAAGAGAAAAGACTGCCCGTCTATGTTTTGGTGGACAACGACCCTTGGGGCTATTACATCTACTCCGTCGTCAAGCAAGGGTCCATTAACCTCGCTTTTGAATCACAGCGCATGGCGATCCCGGCGGCGAAGTTTATCGGTCTCTCCAGCGCGGACCCGGAGCGCTACGGCCTGCCCAGGAACGTGGGCATTAAATTAAACGACAAAGACACCACCCGCGCCAAGGAGCTTTTAAATTATCCTTGGTTCGCGAGCAAAAAATGGCAAGTTGAAATCAAGCGCATGCTGACCAGCGGCCTGAAATACGAGCTGGACGCCCTGGCCAACAAAGATTTTCAGTACCTGACCAAAAAATACCTGCCCAAAAAACTGCAGGATAAAGACTGGATCGATTAGCGCCTTAACCTTATTTGAAGTTTTAGCCGCGCAGAATTTCGCGCGCGATCACCAGGCGTTGGATTTCGGAGGTTCCTTCATAAATTTCGGTGATGCGCGCGTCTCGAAAATACCGCTCCACCGGAAACTCGCGAATATACCCGTTGCCCCCATGAATCTGCAAAGCGTCATAGGCCACCTGATTGGCTGTCTGGGAAGCCAGAAGCTTGGCCATGGAAGCGGCTTGAGTGGCTTTTTGTCCCGAAGCCATCAGCCGCGCGGCTTTTAAGGTCATTAGCCGCGCCGCCTCAACTTTAACCGCCATGTCGGCTAATTTAAATTGGGTCGCTTGAAACTCCGCTAATTTTTTTCCGAACTGCTCGCGGGTCTTGGCATAAGACACCGCTTCCTCCATCGCGGCCTGCGCGATCCCCACCGCTTGGGCCGCGATCCCGATTCTTCCGCCGTCTAACTGCGTCATGGCGATCTTAAAACCCTGATTGATCTCGCCGATTAAATGAAACGCCGGAACGCGCGTTCCCGCGAAATGGATTTCCCGCGTATCCGAACCCCGGATGCCGAGCTTCTTTTCCTTTTTACCCAGGGTCATCCCCTCCATGCCTTTGGTCACCGCCAGGCAGGAGATGCCTTTATTGCCGTTGGCCGGATCGGTGGAAACAAATACGATAAAGAAATCCGCGATCCCTGCGCTTGAAACCCACGCCTTGCCGCCTTTCAACCGCCATCCGTCCGGTTCTTTGGCCGCCGCGCATCTCAAACTGCCCGCGTCCGAACCGGAACCCTGTTCCGAAAGACTGTAAGCCGCGATCCATTCTCCTTTGGCCAGCTTGGGTAGCCAGGCTTTTTTTTGCTCTTCATTGCAAAAATTAACCAGCGCGGTGGAAACCAGGGAATTGTGCACCGTCAGCGTCACTTCAAACGCGGCTGAAACCCGCGCGATTTCTTCCATCACGATGATGCAGGCGGTGTAATCTAATCCCAGCCCACCGAACTCCTCCGGGATCAAGATGCCGAAAAATCCGAGATCCGCCGCTTCGGCGTAGAGTTCTCTGGGGATCGCCTCCTCTTCGTCAAATTTTTCCGCCAAGGGTTTCAATCGTTTTTCGGCGAACTCGCGCGCGGTCTGGCGCACCATTTCCTCATCTTGAGACAGCATCAATCCCATGGCGTGTTCCTTAATAGTCATAAAACCCCTTCCCGCTTTTACGGCCCAAGCGGCCTTGTGAAACCAATTGTTCAAAAAGAGGGCAGGCCTTGTATTTAGGGTCCTTAAACCCCTCTTCCAAAACTTTAAGAATCGCCAAACAGGTGTCGAGTCCGATGTAATCCGCCAAGGTCAACGGTCCCATGGGGTGATTCATGCCGAGCTTCATCACGGTATCAATGTCCTCTTTGGTGGCCACGCCTTGATGTAGAGCCCAAGCCGCCTCGTTAATCATGGGCATCAAGATGCGGTTGGAAATGAAGCCCGGAAAATCATTCGAGCAAGCCGGCACCTTGCCCAATTTCAGCGTCAAGCCCCGTGCCGTTTCGTAGGTTTCATCCGAGGTCGCCCGGCCCCTGATGATTTCAACTAATTTCATCACCGGCACCGGGTTCATGAAATGCATGCCGATCACCCGGTCGCCTCTTTTGGTGGCCGCGGCCAGGCTAGCGATCGGAATGGAGGAGGTGTTGGTGGCCAAGATCGTGCGTGGCGCGCAGATGTTGTCTAACTTTGCAAAAAGGTCCCGTTTTAAATCTAAGTTTTCCGGCGCCGCCTCGATCACGATGTCGGACTGGGCCGCGTCTTCCAGCTTGGCGCTTAATTTCAGCCGCGCCAGCGCCTCATTCATCAAGGTCGGCGTAAGGATGCTTTTAGCCGTCTGGCGGCGCATATTATCGGTGATGGTGGCTAAAGCGCGTTTCAAAAATTCCTCTTTAGTGTCCACCAGCACAACCGGGAAACGAGCCAAGGCAAAAACATGAGCGATCCCATTGCCCATGGTTCCGCCTCCGATCACCGCAACCGTTGCAACATCCATAACCTTTGAAATACAAGCAACATTATCGCCTTTTTCGGGAACCCCATGTTCTAAAGTCATCACCCGCCCTGCGCTAATTTTTCTTTTTCTGTAAAATTTTTTGTGCCCCCTTGCCGCCAGTGTTCTTCCTGTCCTCCCTTTTGTTCCATTGACACGCCGGGCGTCCTTAAATGAAGGGGTTTAGCGCAAGGGAGTCACCCTTGAACCCAGTAGCGGAGAGGGGCCCCGCGAGCACGCGGGGAGAACCGTCGGGACTGGTTCTCGGGTCTGGGGGCAAGGGTGACTCCCTTGCGCTAAACCCTTACCCTTAAATGAATGTCGTTGTGATGGGCGGCGGCGCGGCGGGATTTTTGGCTGCCATCACCTGCGCCGAGGCCAAGACCGGAGGCCGCGTCGTTATTTTGGAGAAAGGATCAAAAGTTCTGGCCAAGGTCCGCGTCTCCGGCGGAGGGCGCTGCAACGTCACCCACGCCTGCTTTGAGCCGGCGCTCCTGGCCCAGAGCTATCCGCGCGGCGGCCGGGCCCTGCTCGGCCCTTTCCACTATTTCCAGCCGCGCGACATTGTGGAGTGGTTTAAAGCCCGCGGCGTCGCGTTAAAAACAGAGCCTGACGGCCGGATCTTCCCAACCACCGACAAATCCGAAACCATTGTTAATGCTTTAACTCACGCGGCTAAAGAAGCCGGCGTTGCGGTGCGTGCCGGCATTGCCGTAGCCTCCGTTGCCCGCGCCGCCTCTTCACGTTTTGTGATTACGCTAAACAGCGGAGAAACAATTTCTTGCGACCGCCTGCTTTTAGCCACAGGAAGCGGCCCACAGGGTTATGAATTGGCCCGCGGCCTGGGCCACGCGATCGAGCAGCCCGTTGCCTCTCTTTTTACTTTTAACATCAGCGACGCGCGGTTAAAAGATTTAGCCGGAATCAGCGTTCCTTTGGCCCAGCTAAAAATTGAGGAAACAAAGTTAAAACAAACAGGGCCGATGCTGATCACTCATTGGGGTTTAAGCGGCCCCGCGGTTCTGAAGCTATCCGCCTGGGGTGCTAGAACACTGCACGCCTTAGGTTACCGCGCCCGCCTTCGCGTCAACTGGCTTGGCATTAGCGCCGAGGAAGCGGCGCGCCAAATTGGAAGCTTCAAGGCTTCTAACCCTAAAAAATTGATTGTCGCCTCTTGTCCTTTCGATCTGCCGCGCCGCCTTTGGGAACGATTGGTTACTGCCGCCGGGCTGGAACCCAACCGGGCCTGGGCCAATCTTTCCAAGGTCGAGGCGGAGCGCCTTAAAGATCAGCTGACCGGCGGCACCTATGACATTAGCGGCAAGAGTCCCTTTAAAGAAGAATTTGTCACCTGCGGCGGCGTTAACTTGGGCGAGGTTGATTTTAAAACCATGGAAAGCAAGCTTTGCCCCGGTCTCTATTTTGCCGGAGAAATTTTAGACATTGATGGCGTTACCGGAGGATTTAATTTTCAAAGCGCCTGGACTACCGGCTGGCTGGCCGGCCGCGCCATGGCCGCGCCGTTGCGGTAATCCCAACTGTTCATATTTTCTATGCTAAATTTTTCCTATGCACATCGTTTTAATTGAACCGGAGATTCACTGGAACACGGGCAATATCGGGCGCACCTGTATCGCCACCGGATCAACACTGCATCTTGTCGGAAAATTGGGATTCAGCATCGAAGACAAAGAGGTCAAGCGCGCCGGTCTGGACTACTGGCCCAAAATCCGGCTAAGCGTGCATCAAAGTTTTGAGCAATTCCTGTCCGGCATTGCGCCTGACGCCCCTCTGCTATTTTTTTCCACCAAGGCCAAAAAACTGTTTTGGGACGCCCCCTACCGCCCGGATTCCTATTTAATTTTCGGCAGTGAAACGAAGGGGCTCCCCAAAGAACTCTATGAGCGCTACGCCAACCGGATGTATCGCATCCCGATCACGGACGACGTCCGCTCTCTAAATCTTTCCACTGCCGCCGGCGTTGTCCTGTACGAAGCCCTTAGGCAAACCCGCTCCGTCCAGTGCCCAAAAATTCCAAGGTAAAATCAGGCCGTGCATATCCGTTTTGTTTTAGTTCGCCCGAGAGATCCGGTCAATATCGGATCCGCGGCGCGCGCCATGGCCAATTTTGGATTTTCCGATCTAGCGGTCGTAGCGCCCTATGAACCAATTTGGCGGGAAGCCGTTTCCGCCGTGGGCGCCGAGCATCTGTTAAAACAAGCCAAGACCTTCGCAACTGTCCAAGAGGCCACGGCCGATTGTCATCTGGTTTTAGGCACCACAACCGGGCGACGCCGCGTTCTGCAAAAACCCGTTATCACGAGCCCCGAACTCCCCTGTTTATTGGCCGGTTTAAAAAAGGGTGAAGAGAAGGCGGCCATTCTCTTCGGATCGGAGAAAACAGGTTTGTCTAAGAATATATTGGATGGCTGCAATTACCTGGTAACCATTCCCACCGAGCCGCTCTGCCCAAGCATG
This sequence comes from Elusimicrobiota bacterium, assembly GCA_016205025.1. Classification (GTDB taxonomy): domain Bacteria; phylum Elusimicrobiota; class Elusimicrobia; order JACQPE01; family JACQPE01; genus JACQJO01. Next base: position 50,694 of record JACQJO010000051.1, on the reverse strand, counting down.
AATTTGGCGCAGGCCGTTGTCATCTGCTCTTACGAACTATCCAAACTACCTTGAAATACCGAGCTATCCCGATTTTGTTCCCCGATTTCCTAAAATAGTTCTCAAACAAAATCTGACATAAAAAGAAGAGGCTTAACGATGAAAAATTCAAATATTTGGATCCCCATACCCGTAACCATATTTTCCTTGGGAGCGGTTGCTTTAACCTTGATTTTTCCAGGGCAAGCGCATGCCTGGATCGAACAACAAGAAGGAGTTCTTAGGCAATTTTTTGATCAAAGCCCGTTTGCCCCCAATGCTTTAAATGCAGCGATTCCAATCTATGCCGAGAATTCCAAAAAAGAAAGCCAGGATGTTCTTAAAAGAAGAATGCTGCAGAATTTAGAATTCATCGAGAGCTCTTTTAGAGCCCAATACGCTCCTGCGCCTTGGAAAGAAAAATACGCGGGTTGGGATTTAACTCGCGAAGTTCAAACCGCTAAAAAGGAGATTTCGCAATCCAAAGATTTGAGTATGAAGCAATACCACGGAATTTTACAGCGCTTGATCCAATCCGCGCAAGACTACCACGTGAGCATCCGATTTACCTATACCGAAGCCTCCTCCCTCCCTTTTGCGGTGATGGCAGCTAACGAGCGCTACTTTATCGCTTGGGTTGATCGAAATAAGCTGCCTGAAAGCGTTTCCCCGTTTAATCCCGGTGACGAGCTTATAGAGTTTGGGGGCCGGTCTAGCGCCCAAGCGGTCAAAGAGATTCAAAAGACTCTGGGCAACAACACCGCAACAACGGATCACGCTTTGGCCGCCCTATTTTTGACAGCCAGAGCAGCCGTTTCCGGATTAGAGATCGAAAAAGGCCCGCTGGTCATAACAGTAAAACCCAAAAATTCCGAAAAAAACCTTACGCGCCAATTGATTTGGGAGCATCAGCCGGAATTGGTGAATCAGGAGCCGCAAAAACCGCAAACCGGGAATCTCCACGAAAACAAAGACAAAAAATGGATTTTGGGGATGGCGGATATGCTTTCTCCCGTTGAAGATTTATCCGGACTTCAGGAGGTTAATCCTTCAGGCTTGCGCCATCGGGAGGGCTATTTGCCCCCCTTGGGCGTTAAGATTTGGCAGTCAGGCCCGGAGGAGCCATTTCACGCTTATATTTTCCGTTCAACCCAAAACCGCTTGATTGGCTATGTGCGGATTCCTTCTTACGCCCCCCAGGACGCCTCTCAAGCTGTCGAGCATTTTGGAAAGCTGATGGCCAAATTTCAAACAACAACGGACGCTTTGGTAATTGATCAACTGAACAATCCCGGGGGGTCTTTGTTTTATATCTATGCCCTAGCTTCCATGCTGACAGATCAGTCGCTTGTTACCCCTAAACATCGAGTTGCCCTTACGCAACAGGACGCGTTTAACGCCGCGAGTATTTTACAGCTAGAAAAAGAGATAAAAAATGATGAAGACGCAAAAAGGGTTTTAGGAAAAAATATAAGCGGGTACCCTGTCACCTACCAGTACTTCAGGCATCTGCTTGAGTATGCCAGGTTTATTATTAATGAATGGGACAACGGACGAACCTTAAGCGACCCCACCCATCTTGAGGGCGTTGATCGGATTAACCCTTCAGAGGCGGCGCGTTACACCAAGCCCATCGTGCTTTTAATCAACGAGCTCGATTTCTCCGGCGGCGATTTTTTCCCTGCCATCCTGCAAGACAATAAGCGCGCCATTCTGCTGGGAAGCCGCACCGCGGGAGCCGGCGGCTTTGTTCGCAGAACTCAATACTCCAATCAGCTTGGGATTCAGGTCTTTTCCATCACCGGCTCTCTGGCGCAAAGAGTTGATAATAATCCCATAGAGAACATAGGGGTTCGCCCGGATATTGTTTACCCGCTTACCGTAGATGATCTGCAAAACCAATTTCGTGGGTACATCCGCGCCGTTAACGAAGCTCTAGAAAAACTTACGCCTATTTAAAGAATTCAAAAGCTCACAACAATATCATCAAGACGGGACTGATTGTCCCCAAAATACGCGGGAAGCTGGTATTGATAACGGTAGTTACTTGTATTATATTGTAATTAAGGTGATGACATGAGCCAATCAACGAGCGTCCGTTTACCCTCTGATTTAAAACGCAAGCTTTCTGTCCGGGCCAAGCTGGAGCACCGCAGTCTAAGCAATCAAATTGAAACGAGCCTCTGGCTTGCCCTGGCCGCCGAAGAGAACCCGGATTTGCCCCTTCAGTTTATTAAGGACATTTTAGCCGCCAAGGCGGAAAGAGAGATGGGCCTAGCGCGCTCATTCGGTGTATAGCGCCAAGGCGCTTCCCCGGTTCGAGAGCCAATTTAAGAAATTTCACTCCAAAGAGCAGGATCAAATCCGCGAGGAAATCAAAAAGATTTTAGGCGAACCTTCGACCGGCGAGCCTAAGAAAGGGCCCCTTGCCGGCGTGAGGGTCCATAAATTTAAAATCCATCATCAGCTTTATCTTCTGGCTTACGAGGCGAGTCCCAAGGAAAAAATAGTTTATCTTTACGCCCTAGCCACCCACGAAAATTTTTACAAAGCCCTTGAGCGCTATTTAGACAAATAGCCCCATTTTTGCAATCTTCCCAGCAGTTGATGCTCTCGATTTAGGGGAACCAACAGCGGAATAAAACCATATCCAAGGGCCTGAACTATGCGATTAATTCTTTCAAGGCTGGCCTTGCGGATGGCCCCTTTACTTAAATCACGAGAAATATTGGACTTGCTGGTTCCCGAAGCTTTGGCCAAATTTTGATAGGTCCATTTCTTTTTTTCCAAAGCCTTAAGAATTTGAACCTCTAACTCAAAAGCCGCGTATCCCGTTTCAAAGCGTTTGCGAAAGGCAGGATCAGCCAATTTTTTATCTAGAAGACTTTGTGGTTTTTTATCGTTAGATTTCATAGTAATTCCCTCTTTCTGTGCGTTTCAAATAATTTTCTTTATATTGGATGGCCATCTTTAGCTTTTCCAAATCTTTTTTTCTCATCTTTTGAGAACTCTTGGTGTAGGCATTGGTAATGATGATCTTCTTTCCCGTAATACCACTCGACCGAATAAGTTGATCCTTCATAGATCGTGTAGTCTGACTTCAACGGATGCCCAGACATTTAGCGTTATTCTTTTGATAAGGTTATCATATATGATAACTATATGCTACGGGCAATTTTTGTAACTCTGGGGAGCGATTCTTGTCTTGTGAGCCATGATCCTATTTTAGAATTGAATTGAGTAAGGTGTCCGCCGGAATTCCGCGGCTTAAATTCCAGGCCCGATTCGCGGGAGATACCGGGAATCCGTATTTGAAAAGTCAAAAGTCGAGACGCGACCCTCGACGCATTTAAAAGGTCCAGCATTGAATTTTTCAAGCGCGAAGCGGCCAAAACCCATACCAAATATCAACGCATGATCCGAGAGATGGTGGATCGTTACGCCACCCACTACTTCCCAGGCCTTTAATTTTCCCCCACAAAACCACCCGAAACGAGGCTAATTGGAGGCGCCCCTACCAGAAGAAGATCAAAAAATTAATACGATCCTGTAAATAATTTCGTTCATATTATTTCAAAAGCTAGTCGCTTGACACTCCCAACGCTTGGGCTGTTTTTTCAATGGTTGAAGTTCCGGGGGAGTTCCGCGAGTTCCGGGGACACCTCACTTAATTCCGGTCTTTTCCTTTTGATTTTTTTGGGCTTCTTCGATCAGGGATAAGATGTGGGCTTTCCAGGCTTTAAATTCCTGGGAGTTGGTGTCAATGGGTTTGAGCCACTGGACGTTATCTAAAGTTTGTCTTCTCAAATCATTTAAACGCTCGCACTCGGGGTCGCCTTTCTTGCACCCCAGAAAACCAAGATGTGCATATAGGCCGGGGATCAGAAGTAAATAGGAACCTTCGCCATCTTTAGAAATCTGGATGGCGGGGAGATTGCCTGCATAAACGTCATCTTTGCGAACATCAAATTTTGCTTGTCGATTTAAGAATGTTTCAAAATCATTTTTTTTAAATCCCATTTGAGCAATCCAGAGGGTGGAATAAAGACCCGACTCTCCAGATGGGGGAAACTCATTGTCAAGATTAACCTCAATTTTCAAAAAATCTAATTCAAATAAGTCAAGACCTCTAGGAACATTGGAAATTGTATGCATATCAACTTGCATGTCAATACCTTCTATCAACTTAATTATTAAGGGATATTTATCGCTTTTAAAAAATTTAGTTTTTTGGTTCTGCAAGGTCTCGGTTGATGAAGTTTTTGAGCAGCTTGTAATCAGTGGGAGGATTATTAAAAGAATAAGTTGTTTTTTCATTTCGGATTTTCCACTCTGCTTAGCCAAGGATTTATAAGAGTAACACCGTAGCCGCGTGAATCAGCAGTAGCTTGCGCTATAAAATTGCGGATAGTCAGATTGCGTTTTTCAGTGTCGCCAATTTCTAGCATTTTAAAGAATTCATCCTGAATTTCAGTGTAGATTAGTTTTTGATTACCTTCACTCCCAAATCTTCCCACTTCTTTGGGCGAATTCTTGCTGGCCCATTTGTCCCAAGTGCCCGTTCTCAACGCATCCATTCTTTCATTTTTGGTTGGATCCACCTCAACCCTCCCCCAATGCAGATGAGAGCCGATCTCGTCCCCGCGGTCAGGACTGCCGAGGATTCTTCCGGTGTTGCCGATTTTGCCCAGGGGATCGCCCGGTTTGACTTGTTGCCCAGGGGAGACATAGATGCCGGATTCGCAGTCTTGGTCCATGCCGTGGCGGCAGTCTTTGCCGCTGATCGGTCCGATCAGGGTATCGTTGGGACCGGGGACGGAACCATCCGCTGTGGTGGCTATCCAAGAGGGTTTTCCCCTAAGTGTTATCCTTTTGACCCCGACGTTGTTCTTTTCTCCAAGGTGCTGGAAGATATCCAGGGCGGTGGTCTGCCCTTCCGGCTGCAACACGACCATGTTGCCCAAGCCGTTGATTATGTCCGCTTTCCTCTGGACCTCCTCATCGGTTGAGTTTAAGCTGGCATTGGTGCGGTAGTACCCGGCAAAGAGAACCTTGCCATTAGTGGCGCTGACCACCGCCGCTCCCCGGGGAGCCTGGATGTCCAAGCCCGCGTGATGGTAAAGAGAGCCATTGGAGGTTTGACGCTCGCGTAGGTAGCCGGAGGTGGTTTGGGTTGGGGATTGCTCTTTCTCGGAGGAAGGCGCAGGGGTCCAGAGCGTGAAAGGGGTTGCTTTAACAAAGTCTTTGGTTTCAAGGAGTTTGTTGATGGCGGCCTGGTCATTGGGGTATCTCTTATCCGGCCCCTGCTTGTTGGGTTGACAGTTGCCTTCAGTGTTACAGGTTTCTTCCAAAAGCGCGGCGCCGTTGACGTATTTGATCCGGACGGGCTTATAGAGAAGACCGCCGGCCACGTCCCGGCTTAATTCCTCTCTTTCCTGGTCTATGGCTTGTCTTTTCTGATCCATGGCCTTCTGGGCCTCTTCGGCCTTTTGAGCCTTAACAGCCGTGTCCATTTCTTTGAATATGCTTTGAGAAGCGCGGTAAACTTCATCAGGATCCGGGGGAGGAGCCTTGGGCATGGGTTTGGGTTTATTGGCGTTAATAGCATGCTTGATCAAGCTAATCGGCATCTCCAGAACCTGCAGACCTGCGTAACCCGCCAGGGCCTTGCCCAAGCCGGTGGAGAGTCCCGGAAGGTTAAAGGGAAGGGAGAAGGGCAGGCTCATCAGCCCCAGGGTGTTTAAGAGAAATAGAGCGCTGGCGGCTTTGGCGGCCAGGTACCCCAGTATCCACAGAGCCCTTCGCTCCGGATGATTTTTATCCTTACTGGGGGTCTTGATGAACCCGAAAGTGAATATAGTCTGAAACAATCCGAATGTCATGGGTCCTAAAAGAGAGCTAAACAAAAGGATTCCCAGACCGGCCAGACCGATCGTTGTGATTAGACCCCAGCTCCAGCTGGAAAGGAAAGTTTCTTTGGTGGCGATGGCCAAGCCTTTAAGCATGGCCAGAACCATGGCTCCCCCGGCTGCTACCTTTCCCAGTCCTTCATAAATACCGATAAAAGCCTCATCCCCGTCTTTGGGATTCCAGTCTGAATTGGAACCCCCGCAGTTAACGCAGGTTCCAGGACCCTTATTGCCGCTATCACCACCCGAGGTCTTGGGCGTGTCCGGGGGTCCCTCTTTGGTCACATTGCAAGGCTTGCCCGAGTTAATACAGCTGGGGTCCTGGGAGTAGGACGCCTCCAAATGAATGGGCATGGGTTCGGGATCGAGGACCGGGGGTTCAGAGAAAGAAGATTCAAAGAGCTGGTCGGCTTGGTGTTTGGCTTGGGAGGCGTTGGAGGTTAAGACGGAACCGATGGAGTTGCGGGCTGATAAAGGGATGGAGTGAAAAAGAAGGGTTAAGGAAAGGGATATGGAAAGCAGTTTTTTGGAACCGGTTGCTAGGGGCAAGAGAGGCGTCCGTCCTGCAGTTCTGTTTGGAACTGTTCCAGAAAGTTAAGAATCCGGTTCCATACCGGACCCGATATCTCCCCGCGCCAGGCGTGGTAGTAACTGCCGTTTTTGCAGGCCTGCCTTAGCTGGGTGTTGTAATCTTGGGCGGAGTAGATTTGGGGTCCGCCGTTGCCAAATTCATTCATGGCATAGGGCTTGTTGTAGGAGTTCGACAGCGCCCGGCTGGTGTGGCGGTTGACGTAATCGATTTCCGGCATGCTTTCGATGCCGCCTTTGTGAGAATTGGTGGACACCGGCTTGGGCCGGTAGCCGTAATTTTTATATTGGGGGTCCCGGCTTAAGCGCTCGATCTCCTTTTTAAGAAAATCAGCCACGCCCCGCTCCCACTGCTGGCTCACCACCCCGCCGCAGTCAAATGTTTCGTTGCCCACCTCGTAGAGAACGTTGTTGTAATAACCGGTTTCCCTGGCGATTTTAGCCAACCATTGCTTGTGAACGTCCTGGGGCTCAAACTCCAAAATGGAGCAGTCGCCGGCGTTCACGCCGTTGACGTTGTTATTGATGTGCCAGGGCGACAGCTCGTCGCCGCGCTCTAAACTCCAGGCATCGGCCAAATCAATCTCGACATAGATGCCCAGTTGATCCGCTTTACGCAGAGTCTCATGAACCTTGTCCCAGAATTCCGGCTTCCATTTGGTCAGGTCAGCCTTGTTGCCGACGAGTTCATAAACCTGCGCCCATGAAGTATCTGGGTCATTGAAGGCTTTGGCTGATACAAAGCTAATGGGGGTAAATTTTGTTTTTCTCTTTCCGTAAGCGGCCGATTCGACCAGACCAAGAGCAGGCCCAAAACGGATGTGGGTGAAGTTAGCTTTTTTGGAAGCCAGGAGTTCCAGGGACTCGAAGTTGATAAACGGCCAGCCCGCTTCAAGACCGTCATCCTGCGGAGTATCCTCGGAGTCACAGCAGATGATGGCGCCCGCCAAATAAACCCTTTTGCCTTGGGCGTCAATAAAATTGGTTCCTTCAACGTGCAGGGGCGACATGCGCGAAACGTAGGGCGCCGGTCCCGGCGTCGGCGTTGGGCCCGGAGTCGGAGTAGGGCTCGGGATTGGATCTGTGGGACCCGTGGGCGGTTTAAAACCGCATCCGCCTGCCAATATGGAAAAACCGGTGATCGCAACAGCGGCCGCGACCTTAGCCCCGGCAATGGCGACCTCTTTTCCTCTTTTGCAGAATTCTCCGGGGAGAGCTTGGCCGTAGCTTTTCCACCAGTTCATGGCGGACGCGCCTTGCTGTGCAGGACTTTGGGTGGAAAATTGCCGGTTCATGTTAACCGCTTCGGTTTCCGCATTGGTAAATCCTTTATTGGGCGCGGTTAAGACCAGTGTTGCGGTAAGCGCGAAGCTAATGATTTTTTTCACGGTTAATCATAACAGGTGGGACTGTTTTCCGCGTGGGTCTTGGGGCCCAAGCGGGCCTGGGACCAGGACCTAGACCAAAAGGCCCAAGAGATGCGGGCGGCGGCCGGATCGAAGGGGTTTTTAGCGGTAGTTTTCGAAGGTGAGCTCGACGCCGTAATCGTTGGCGCGCAAAAGTCCCATGGTGGCCTGCAGTTCGTCTTTGGATTTGGAGAAGACGCGCACGTGGTCGCCCATGATGGAGGGATTGACCTTGCGGCCCGAAGCTTTGATGGCGGCGGTGATGGCTTTGGCTTTTTCGGTGGCGATGCCCTGGATGATCTTGGCTTTCTGCCGGACCGAGGAGTTTTCAGCCGGCTCGATTTTGCCCAAATCCAGGTTTTTTAAGGAAACGCCGCGCTTGATAAATTTGGTTTTGATGATGTCGTGGACCACTTTTAAGCGGTTGTCATCGTCGCTGGTGATCGTCATCTCCCCGGTTTTTTTGTCCAGATTGATCGAAGAAACACTGCCTTTGAAATCAAAGCGGTTTTGAATTTCTTTCATGGCGATGTTGATGGCGTCATCCACCGCCTGAAGGTCCACCTTGCTCACAACGTCGAAGGAGAACTCGGACATGGGGGAATTTTACTTTTTATGAGGTTACTTCTGGGTTTGTTCTCTTTTGAGAATGGGGTTTAAGGGCATCGGCGGCGTCGGCATCACGATGCCGTTGCGGCTGATTCGGATTCTGGTGTGAGTGGGCGATATTTTTTCATTGGAAATAAGGTTCCACCAAACCGAAAGGAGGTTGAGCTTGATGCCTTCGATGTTGACTTTGTTTTCAACCGCGCTGTCGATGCGCATGATAATTTTGGGCTGAAAAGTGAAGTCGCGTTCGTATGTTTCGATTCTGGCCATGATCGGCTCCTGGCGATCGTAGAAAATAAAGTTGGTTGAATTTCCGAGAAAAAGAGCGCGCATCGCAAAAGGCGCGCCGTCCGTGTCTTGGCCCGAAACCACAGTCAGGGCGCGAAGGTCAAAGCGTTCATTTAAGCGCTTCATGACCTCTTGAGATAAAAAATAGACGCACCCTTTTTTAAGCGAGTCTTGGGTCAAGAGTTCAAGGTTGGACCATCCGAGATCGGTCGCGGCGTTGACCATTGCCGCGGCGGCCTCGTGGGTGACGGCACGGATTTTTTCTTTATTAGCGGCCAACTCCTCGTCTTGATCCAGGAAAGGTTTCAGTTCTTCATCCGTCGGTTTTTCAAGTTTCTGGCAGAAATCGGGGGGCAGGACAGAGGCCGCGTCGGCCGTTGTAAGCGACGTCACCAGGATAAGAAAACCCAGGAATTTGACTCCCAGGTTTTCCGGCATGGCATCCTTGTAGAGATCTAGGATTCCCCGGCGCCCGGTCGCGGCATTCCCGCGTATCCTTTTCTGCGGCGCAACTCCGAAACCTTAAGGCGCACTAAAGAACGCTTTAAAGCTGTCTGGGCTTTGCCTATGTCAATATCTTCAGAACCTTTTTCTCGCCGGCGGGATTTTTGAATGTCTTCTTTGGCGCGTTCTTGGGCCAAGCGGGCGCGCTCTTCATTGATTTCGGCGGCCAATTCCGCTGTTTCGGCAAAAAGAGTTACTTTTTTTTGGTCAATCTCGGCGAATCCGCCGGATAAAGCCAGAAGCCATTCTTGGCCGCTCACGTCTTTAACGCGCGCCACGCCTTCTTGCAGGAGAACCAAGGCCGGGGCGTGGCCCGGCAGAACTCCCAAGGAGCCTTCCCAGGCGGGAAGATCCAGGTAGGCGGCGGTGCCCTCATAGGTTGTTCGTTCCGGCGTTACGACGGAAAGTTCAAAAGTTGGCATAGGAATTTTTAATTAAGAATTTAAAATTCATCAGAAATTCCTCGAACATCCCTATAAGCCCGGGATAGCCCTTCTTTGCGTCATGTCCGCGCAGGCGGGCATCCAGATCTGGATTCCCGCTTTCGCGGGAATGACGACGAATGGGGAAGTTCTGAAAATTCATAATTTAAAATTATTCCTGTAATGTCTTTGCCTTCTCGTAAGCCTCGTCAATGCCGCCCACCATATAAAAGGCTTGCTCCGGCAGTTGATCGCCCTTGCCTTCCAAGAGGTCTTTGAAACCGCGCACGGTTTCGGCTAGGGTGACGTAGCGGCCGGGTCGTCCGGTGAATTCCTGGGCCACAAAGAATGGCTGGGACAGGAATTTTTGGATTCTGCGGGCCCGTCCGACTAAAATTTTGTCATCTTCGGAGAGCTCGTCCATGCCCAAGATCGCGATGATGTCTTGAAGGTCGCGATAGCGCTGTAGGATTCTCTGCACTTCGCGCGCCGTGCGGTAATGCTCCTGGCCCACGATGTTGGGATCCAAAATGCGGGAGGTGGAGGCCAAGGGATCCACCGCCGGGTAGATGCCCAGCTCCGCGATCTGCCGGGATAGAACGGTCGTGGCGTCTAAATGCGTGAAGGTGGTGGCCACTCCTGGATCCGTCAGGTCGTCCGCCGGCACATACACCGCCTGAATCGAGGTGATGGACCCTTTTTTGGTGGAGGTGATGCGCTCTTGAAGCCATCCGACCTCGGTCGTTAACGTGGGTTGATATCCGACGGCCGAGGGCATGCGGCCCAAAAGAGCCGACACTTCGCAGCCCGCCAGAACGAATCGAAACACGTTGTCCACGAACAACAGAACGTCTTGCCCCTCGTGATCGCGGAAATATTCGGCCTGGGTCAGCGCGGTCAGGGCCACGCGGGCGCGGCTTCCGGGCGGCTCATTCATCTGGCCGTAAACCAGAACTGTTTTGGACAGAACGGGCGATCCGTCCGACAGCTTGGTTCTCTGCATCTCCAGCCACAGGTCGTTGCCTTCGCGGGATCTCTCTCCTACCCCGCCGAAGACCGAAACGCCGCCGTGCTGTTTGGCCACGTTGTTGATTAGTTCCTGAATAATGACGGTTTTGCCCACGCCGGCGCCGCCGAACAGGCCCACTTTGCCGCCTTTCATGAAGGGCTCCAAAAGATCAATGACTTTAATTCCGGTTTCAAAAATTTGGGCTCTGGTGTCTTGCTCCTCTAAAGTCGGAGGGCTTTTGTGGATCGGCAGATTGACCTCGCTTTTGATCGGCCCCAGGTAATCCTGCGGTTCGCCAAGCACATTGACCAACCGGCCCAAGCAGGCGCGTCCGGTCGGCACCGTGATCGGCGCTCCGGTATCTTCCGCCATGGCGCCGCGGCTTAAACCCTCGGTGGCTCCCAAGGCGATGGCGCGCACAATGGAGTCGCCTATATGCTGGGCCACCTCAACGGTTAAGGCGCCTTCGGTGGTTTTGATTTTTAGCGCGTTGTAGATCGGCGGAAGGTCACCCGAAGGAAATTCAACGTCAATAACCGGGCCGATGACTTGTGAAATTTTACCGAGACGCATTGTTCGCTCCTCCTGTTTTTTGTTGTGCTTTAAGAAAACGGTTCAGTTTTAATTTATCCAGAAGCCCGATTTTTTCGATGCGCGCGCCGCAGCGGTAACCCTCGCCCCTGGCCTTGACGCTCCGGACCTGGCAGGCGACAGTGATGGGCAGGTTCAGCTTTAAGAACAAAAGATCGCCGCGCTTCAACTCGGCCTCGGTTTCAAATCCGAGGCCGTTCTTGCTTAAGTCCAGCACGTTGGCGCCGGCTTTAGGGTGATGTCCCTGCCAATCGGTGCAGAGAATGACCGGTTGTTCTAATGCGACTCGCGACTGTTTTCTGGGATCTCGCATATTCCCCTATCTCGGCGGCAGATTCAAGAGTTCCTTGCGGACCATGGTGCGCGGTTTGGCGAAAGTTTGTTCGCCTTCCAAGCGCACGTTATGGAAGCGCACGCCGTAGCGGAATTTTTTGCCGTTGGCCTGGCTGTACACAACGCCGCCTTGCACGATCAAGGGGACTTTCAGGTGGAATGTCAGCGAAGCGCCCACCTCGATCTTGTGGTCGCTTTCGAAACAGAATCCGCCTTCCGAAATGTTGGTCACAACGGCCGCTGTTTTCTTTTTTGGATTAGCGTAATCCGCCACGTCAATTCCGAATGTGGCCGTGTGTCGCTCGGACCTGCGCGCGTTTTTAGAATTGCTCATACATCACCCCATTATTTAATGTGAGAAAAGTAACAAAGGTGACAAAGGTGACAAAGGTTCCTTGGAATTTCCATTCTTTCGAACCCTTATCACCTCGTTCACTTTTATCACCTTTCTCATTTTTTTAATTGAGAGCTTCAGCGCCGGAAACGACTTCCAGCAGCTCTCGTGTAATCGAAGCCTGCCTGACTTTATTGGCCAAAAGCCCCAGATCGTCAATGATTTCGCCGGCATTCTTGGTGGCGTTTTCCATGACGTTCATGCGGCTGGCCTGTTCGCTGGTGTAAGCTTCAAAAATCAGACGGTAGAGTTCGGTCGTAATATAGCGGGGCAGGAGCTCTGCCAATATTTTTTCCCGCGCCGGTTCATAGATGTAGTCAAAGGCCGGTTCAACCATGCCCTTTTTTTTGTCTATCGTCGGCGGCAGAAGTTTGTAGAGCGCCGGAATTTGGCGCACGACCGATTTAAAATCCATATATAAAACGTCAACTGCCGCGATCTGCGGATCGGTTAGATACCGGTTGACCACCTCGCGGCCCAGGATTTCGGCCTGGGAGAAGGCGGGCCGGCGGATGAAATTGACGAATTCGCGCGCCATGGGGATGTTTTGGCGGCTGAAGAAATCGCGGCCTTTTTTGCCCACCACAAAAAATTGAACCTCTTGGCCCTTGGCCTTGGCCGCTTCCCAATATTTGAGGGTTTCCCGCAGAATCGCGACGTTGAAAGAACCGCAGAAACCTTTATCCGCAGTGATCACCACCAAAAGGCGGGTTGTGGCTTGGGGCCGTTCTTGGATCAGGGGCGGCAGTGCCGTCTTTTGGGTTTTCACCCGTTCGGTCAAGGAGGCCACCAGATCGCTGACCTTGTGCGCGTAGGGGCGCGAGGCGATCAACTGCCCCTGCGCTTTTTTCAGCCGCGCGGCCGCGATCATCTTGATCGCTTTGGTCACCTGCTGGGTCTGCTTGACCGATTTAATTTTTTTCCTGATTTCTCTTAAACTGGGCATCGGTTTATTTAAACGCTGTTTTAAACTCCTTAATGATTGTGGTTAAGCGGTTTTTGGCGGTGTCATCCAGGGTTTTTTTGGATCGCACTTCATCTAAAAAGCTTTTGTGCTGGGCCTTAAGATGCGCCAGGAACTCGGTTTCAAACCGGCGCACTTCGGCGACCGGAATGTCGTCTAAATACCCGTTGACTCCGGCAAAGATCACCGCCACCTGGTTTTCGGCGGCCAGGGGCTGGTACTGATCTTGCTTTAAGAGCTCCACCATGCGCTCGCCACGGGATAACTGCGCTTGGCTTGATTTATCAAGGTCGGATCCAAATTGAGCGAAGGTGGCCAGCTCGTTATATTGCGCCAAATCCAACCGCAATCGTCCGGCCACCGATTTCATAGCTGAATTTTGGGCCGAGCCGCCCACGCGCGAAACGGATAAACCCACGTTCACCGCCGGACGCACGCCGGAGTAAAAGAGGTTTGATTCCAAATAAATCTGTCCGTCCGTGATCGAGATGACATTAGTCGGAATGTAAGCCGCCACGTCGCCAGCCTGCGTTTCGATGATGGGCAGCGCCGTTAAAGAGCCGGCGCCGTGTTTTTCGTTTAGTTTGCAGGCGCGCTCCAGGAGTCTTGAGTGAAGGTAAAAAACGTCGCCCGGGTACGCCTCGCGGCCCGGAGGCCGGCGCAGAAGCAGGGAAAGCTGTCGATAAGCCTGCGCGTGCTTGGACAAATCGTCGTAAATGCAGAGAACGTCTTTTCCCCGCCACATGAACTCCTCGCCCATGGCACAGCCGGAGTAAGGGGCCAGGTACAGAAGGGGCGCGGGCTCCGAGCTCGCGGCTGCCACCACGATGGTGTATTCCATGGCGCCGAACCGGGTCAGGGTTTCAACGACTTGAGCGATGGTGGACTGTTTCTGTCCGATGGCCACATAAATACAGATCGGCCGCTTGGCTTCATTTTTTTGGTTCACGATCGCGTCGATCGCGATCGCGGTTTTGCCGGTTTGCCGGTCGCCGATGATGAGTTCCCTTTGGCCGCGGCCGATCGGGATCATCGCGTCAATCGCTTTGATGCCGGTTTGAATGGGCTCTTTGACCGGCTGGCGTTCCGCCACGCCCGGGGCGATGACTTCAACCGTGCGGCGCTTCTGGGTTTTGATCGGGCCCTTGCCGTCTAGGGGTTCGCCGAGAGGATTGACCACGCGCCCGACCAGCTCGTCGCCCACCGGAACTTCCATGACGCGGTTAGTGCGGCGCACAATGTCACCCTCCCTGATTTTGCGGTCCTCGCCGAACAAAACAGCGCCCACCGAATCTTTCTCTAAATTTAAAACCAGGCCCATGACTTGGTTGGGAAATTCCAAGAGTTCGCCGGCCAAGGCGTTGGCTAAGCCATAGATGCGAGCGATGCCGTCTCCCACCTGCAGGACGTACCCGATTTCGCTTAAATCGGTTTTGGACTCAAATGTTTCGAGCTGCCTTTTTAAAACCTCGGTCACTTCTTCGGGTTTAATCGCCATAAAGCTCCTTCTAGGCCGTTGCCTTTAAAATTTGCGGATTCGCCAAACTATTTTTCAACCGGCGCAGGGCTAAGCGCACGCTCTGTTCTAAAATATAATCCCCCGCTTTGATCATGATCCCGGCAATTAAGCTTGGATCTTCCTTGGATTCTAGAACCACTTTCTGGCCGAAAAAAGCGGCCAGCTTTTTTTCCAGCGCCTCTTTTTCTTTACCGGAAAGCGGGTAGGCGCTTTTAACCGAGGCGCGCACAATGCCCGCGGCCTCATCCGCCAGCGCGTGGAACCGCTCCTCTATTAAAGGAAGAAGCGCCAGCTGGCGCTTGGCCGTCAGGATTTCAAGGATTTTAAGCGTGGGGGCTTCCACCTTGTCTTCAAACGCGGCTTTAAGCGCGTTCATTTTTTCTTTAACGTCAATGAAGGGATTGCGCAGAATTTTCCATGGCTTGTCGTTTAGCTTGAAAGAATAAACGATGCTGGTCAGGTCATTTTGCGCTTTACCCGCCACTCCTTCTTTTTGGCTCATGGCCAAAAGGCCTTTGGCGTATTTAAGAGCGGTCTGCCGGTTGTTACGAGGCATCTTTGCTCATCTTCTCCAATTCTTTTAAGGATTCTTCCACCAGATCGGCGTGAAGAGAATGATCCGCCTTGCGCTTTAAGATTCTTTCCGTGGCCAAAGCGACTAGGGTTCCCATCTCGGATCGAAGCGAAACCAAAAGCTTCTGCCTTTCTTGTGACATCTGGCTTTTTGTTTTTTCCATTAATTCCTTGGCCCCCTGCTGGGCTTCGCGCAGAAGGGCGGCCTGGGTTTGCTCCCCTTTCTTTTTGGCTTCCTGAACGATCTCTTGAGCTTTGGATTCTAGAGCGGCCAAAGAGCGCTCCAGTTCGCGCCGGGAAGCTTCCGCCTCCTCGCGAGCTTTTTGAGCTGCCTCAAGGTCTTTGCGGATTTGGTCTTCCCGTGTTTTTAAGGCGGATAAGATGGCGGGCCATCCGAATTTGCCCAGAACGAACACCACAACGGCAAAGCTGATGACGTTAAAGATCGTCACCCATAGCCCGGTATTTGTCGTTGCTTCGTGTTCCACATTGCCTCCTTCGCGCGAATTTTTACGTTAAGCCGGTCTAGCGTCCTTGAAACACAATAAAGGCCAAGAAATAGCACACGCCGAGCGCGATGATCCCTAATCCTTCCACCAGAGCGGCCGGCACGATGATCGCTCTCCACAGATTGTCCGCTGCCTCGGGTTGGCGCGCCGTGCCATCAAGTCCGGCCGACGTCAGCCTGCTGATGCCGTAAGCTGCGCCCAAAAGAATAATTCCAGCTCCTAGTCCCGAACCTAATCCAACTAATCCTGCTCCCTGCATTGTTCCTCCTAATTCAATAAAGCGACTAAGGTGACTGAAGTTACTAGGGTAACGAAGGCATCGAAAGAGGGCTTTCCTCTTTTTGCCTGAGTCACCTTAGTTGCCTTAGTCACTTTCGTCACCTTTCTTTAATGTGAGTGGACCGCGAGGCCCACAAAAATTGCTGATAGCATGGTAAATATATAGGCCTGCAAAAAGGCCACCAAAAGCTCGATGAACAAAACGAAAATGACGATGCCGATGGAAACCGGCGCGATCGCCATGCTGCCGATCAAAAACACCAAAGCGAAAAAAAGCAGCATCACGGCGTGGCCCGCCACCATATTGGCGAAAAGCCGCACCGCCAGCACGGAGCAGCGTATGAAAAGACCGAAAACTTCCAACACGAAGACCAGCGGGACTAGGGCCGCCGGAACGCCCGCAGGAACGAAGCTTTTGATGAATCCCCAAATGCCGTGCTCTTTGATTCCGGCAAAAGAAATCAAGCCAAGCGTTCCCATGGCCAAGCTTCCGGTAACCAAAATATTTCCGGTGGAGGCGGCGCTGCCGGGAATCAAGCCTAGAAGGTTCGAAAGAAGAATAAAAAGGAACAAGCTTAAGAAATAACCCAGATAGCGCTCGCCGTGGCGTCCGATCGAAGGCAGAACGATTTTATCGCGCACGAACAAAACGTAAACTTCGATCAGGTTGTAAAACCCGCGCGGAATGGAGCCCGCTTTTTTCGCGGCCCAGGGAATGGCGATCATGAGCAGCGTAGACACAAGAGCGATCATCATCATGTGTTTGGTGAAAACGAAGTGATGACCCGCCGCCGTAAAAGAAAACAGCGCGTGATCCAATAGGTGATGACTGATCAGTTCGAGTAAATCCATAAGTTAATTTTTTATCCAAAGGTGTTTCATTTCATAAACCGTGGTGGCCAGAAAAACAAAACCGAAAGAAATAATTCCAGCCAAGCCAACCGCAAAAGAGCCCTTAAAACCCCAAAAGCCGATGCCGATTAAGCACAAAAGCCGCAGGACGGAGCCGCAGCCCGAAATTTTAAGGATGTCCATCGCTTGGGTTGCGAGAGCTTTGCGTTTCCAGGGCAATAGAACCAAAAAAACTGAAACCGCCAACGCGCTTCCGAGAAAAATTCCTGCCGCTGTTTCGCAGTAAAGAGAAAGAAAAACGGCGGCAAAGGCGCAGGCAGCGGCCAACATTGCAAAAATAGACGCGGCGCGAAAAATTTTGGTCATTTTTTCAATCGAATGTAGATATTATAAAAACCAAGCGCTATCCCGCTCGAAGCCCCGATGGCGGTCCACAGAGGAAAACGCAAAAGCCAAATGTCCAACTGGTAGCCGATCAGCATTCCCCCCAAAAAAGCAACGGCCAGATCAACGCCGATGCTTAAATATTTTCCGGACCCCGGAGGAAGAATGATCATGTCAAAAAAATTATGCTCACCAAACGATTTTGGCTTACTATATAAAAGCGAGAAGAATCGCGCTTGTGTTGACAAGATTGCCAGGTGTTTCATCGTGTCACGGTTATTCTGCCTGATTGCGCGGCCGGCGGCATGAGCCTTAAGGGTAAAAAAGGTCAGGCCCAAAGTCCTATGCCCAATTGGGCCATAAGGCTCAATTTAAGTTAAGCGGGTTCGATTAAAATAGTTTTGTTGAATACTTTAAAGCGTGCCCTAATTCCCTCTAAAATGAGTGCTGAGTACAGAGTGCTGAGTGCTGAGTTAAGAAGAAAACGGTTTTTTCTTTTTTTACTTTGTCACTATCTACTCAGCACTCAGCACTTTCTTTGGGCGCAGCCCACAGGCGTCTGGGGCGTGACCACCGTGGATTCCACCGGCGAGACCGGCTACAACCCTTCGCTCGTCATTGATTCCACCGGCCATCCCCACATTGCTTACACCGATTGGGGCGACAACACTTTGCGCTACGCGCGTTGGAACGCCGGTCAATGGCTCATCGAAACAGTTGATGACCGCCGGCCCACCGGCGGTACGCCTTCGTTGGCTTTAGACAGCTCCGGCAACCCGCATATCAGTTACGCCAGTTACTATTCTTCCGGTCCCACCAACGATCTTTGGTACGCCAAAAAAATCGCAGGCATCTGGAGCTTTGAATCGGTGGATAGCGCGGGCAATGTGGGTTTATGGAGCTCGATCAAGGTGGCGCCGGACGGCAAAGTGCACGTTTCGTATCAAGACACCGCGCCGGAGTCCCAAGGCGGCATGAATTTGAAATACGCCTTAAGAAGCGCGGCCGGCCAATGGATGACCGACACCGTGGAGTTCATCGGGGACGTGGGCCAGTTTAGTTCGCTTGCTTTAAACCCGGTGGGTGCGGCGCGCATCGCCTATATGGATTTCACCAACAAGAAGCTCAAATACGCTAAGCAGAATCTGAATTGTTCCGGCGATTCTTGCAGTTGGGACTGGGCCCCGGCCACAGTGGATACAGCCGGCTGGTCCGGGTTTTACGCCAGCATCGCGGTGGATTCCGCCGGCACGGTTCACATCGCGCACCAAGACGCCTTGGGTCAAGATTTGCGTTACGCCCGAAAAACATCCGGAGGATCCTGGGTTGCCTCGATCGTTGATTCGATGGGCGATGTGGGCGAGTACGCCTCGTTGACTTTGGATCAAGACGAAAATCCGCAGATCGCTTATTACGACTCCACCAACGCCCGTTTGAAACACGCGCGGTGGAACGGAGCGTCCTGGGATATTCAAACGATTCCCGGAACAACGATCGAATCCTGGAACACCTCGATCGGAGTGGATCAATACAATAATCCGCATGTGGCCTACCTGGATTGGCTCAAAGGCGATTTGAAATACGCGCGCTGGTCTAACGCGCCGCTGTTGGAATGGACCGGGGAGGCGGGCTATGTTTCAGACGGCCTGGAGCCCAACGAAGGCAACAACTTCACCAAGTTTATTTTTCGGGTCAAATATAGCGACCCGGACAACGACCCCGTCTTGGCCGGGTTTCCAAAATTGATCGTCAAAAAGGGAGGAGCCGAGATTTCGGGCAGTCCTTTTAGCATAGGCGCGTACAAAACCGCAGGCCCCGCTGTTTTTTATGAGTATCCTTTATGGATTGGCGCGGGCAGCGATTACACTTATGCCTTCGAAGCCAAGGACCGCTGGGGCGCGCCGGCTTCGGGAAACCCGACCGCGTTGAGCAGCGGGCCGGTGGTCACGGGCGTTGATCTGCCGGCTTCGGGCGAAGAGGTGTTCGCCTATCCCAACCCGGCGCGCGGTGAAAAAATAACTTTTCGCGTGAGCGTGGGCTACCTTGAACCCATTTTGGAGTTGAAAATTTTTGATTTAGCCGGCCGCTCCGTCATCGAAATCGCGGATGAGCGTTTTAATAAAACCGCGCCGCCGTCTTATGAATACGCCTGGAACATGCAGGATGAATCGGGGCGCGAGGTGGCCAGCGGCGTTTACGCCTATTACCTGCGCGCCCGGGACCAAAAAACCGGCCAGGAATTTAAAGCGGTCAGGAAGTTTGCAATATTAAAATGAGTGCTGAGTACAGAGTACCGAGTGCTGAGTTAAAAAGAAAATGGCTTTTTCTTTTTTTACTTTGGCACTCAGCACTCAGCACTCGGCACTGTCTTTGCGCTGAACCAACCGGCGCTACCTTTTTGAAAATCCCCGTGGGAGCGCGCGCGGTGGGCATGGGTTCGGCTTTTACCGCCTTGGTTGACGACGCCTCGGCTCTTTATTGGAACCCTTCCGGCATCGCGCGCATTGACCGCACCGATCTGTTGGCTTCCCATAACGAGTGGATTGCGGACACCAGGGCAAGTTACGTGGGCTTGGCTCAACGGTTGGGTTTTGGGCAGGTGATCGGCATCAGCTACCTTACCTTATATATGGATCCGCTAGACCGGCGAAACGAGCAGGGCATTAAAACCGGAACGTTTCAGGCCAGGGACCGGGCCGTGGCGGTCAGTTGGGCCACCTCGATGACCTCAAGGTTGTCTTTGGGCGTCACCGCCAAGCAGATCGTTCAAACCATTGATGACGCCCAGGCGCGGGGTTCCGCCATTGACGCCGGAGTTCAAATCCGGCCGCACCGCCGGGTTTCTCTGGGAGCTTCGATCACCAACGTGGGCGGACCCATGAAGTTCGTTGAAAAAGCTTACGCCCTGCCCACGACATTGCGGGCCGGGCTGGGCTACAACTTGACCCAAGGCTTGGTTCTGGCGCTGGAAGGCACGCGCGAAGCCGGAGCGGTTAATTCCAAAACAAATTTTGCGGCGGGCGTGGAATACAATATGCTCTCCATGAGTCAATCTTATTTTTGGTCGCCGGTTGCGTGGAGGCTGGGCTACTTTTCACCCAACGGACCCGGCGTCGGACTCGGACTTAAAATTTTTGGATCAAACCTTGATTATGCGTTAACGCCGATGGGCGAGTTGGGATTGACACATCGCGTGTCGTTGAATTTAAAATTCGGAAAAAATAGAACCAGGGAAACATGGGCGCCAAAACAGGTTTCTAATTCCATGGGCACAAAATCTGGTGCAAGCGCGACTACAAGTAGTGGTTCTCCCTCGGAAAACAAGAAAAAAGAGGGAAAAACGGGCACTATCTTCGATTTTCTTTTTAGATGACAAATTGGGGTATTGACAACAACCATCCCATCTATTAAGATAACACCGTTCACAAGCTTAAACCGAAAGCAGGTGAATCTGCGTCAGACAAAAATTCGGTTTTTGAGATAACCTGAAAAAAAGGGGAAGAAGATTTTTCTTCCGACTTTTCTGGTCTTTGAAAAAGTAAGTCTGAATCAGTAACCAATGAGTACCTGAGTGATCGAAAAGAACCAGGTTCTTCTCGCCTTATCTTATGCAAATAGGATAAGCGAAAAGCAGCTATCAGTCTCAACACTTGACATTTGGCGAGTTTGATCCTGGCTCAGAGTTAACGCTGGCGGCGTGCCTAACACATGCAAGTCGAGCGGGACACTTGGTGTAGCAATACATTGAGTGTTTAGCGGCAGACGGGTGAGTAACACGTGGGCAATCTACCTCAAAGAGGAAGATAACCCCGCGAAAGCGGGGCTAATATTCCATAAAGCGTTGGCCGAAAGGTTCAACGTTAAAGCCGCAAGGCGCTATGAGATGAGCTCGCGGCCTATCAGCTAGTTGGCGGGATAACAGCCCACCAAGGCGATGACGGGTAGCCGGCCTGAAAGGGCGATCGGCCACAGGGGCACTGAGACACGGGCCCCACTCCTACGGGAGGCAGCAGTGGGGAATTTTGGTCAATGGGCGAAAGCCTGAACCAGCAACGCCGC
Source organism: Elusimicrobiota bacterium (assembly GCA_016205025.1). Classification (GTDB taxonomy): domain Bacteria; phylum Elusimicrobiota; class Elusimicrobia; order JACQPE01; family JACQPE01; genus JACQJO01. The sequence goes on along the minus strand of JACQJO010000051.1, from coordinate 29,484 downwards.
GTGAGGGATGAAGTCTTTCGGGATGTAAACCTCTTTTCACCCTGATGAACACTGACAGTAAGGGTGGAATAAGTCATGGCTAACTACGTGCCAGCAGCCGCGGTAATACGTAGGTGGCAAGCGTTACTCGGATTCACTAGGCGTAAAGCGGATGTAGGCGGACAATCAAGTTCCTTGTGCAAGCTCTAGGCTTAACCTGGAGAGGTCGGGGAAAACTAATTGTCTTGAGTGAGGTAGGGGGGACTAGAATTCCCGGTGTAGCGGTGAAATGCGTAGATATCGGGAGGAATACCAACGGCGAAGGCAGGTTTCTGGGCCTCCACTGACGCTGAGATCCGAAAGCTAGGGGAGCAAACAGGATTAGATACCCTGGTAGTCCTAGCTGTAAACTATGTAGATTAGGTGCAGGAAGTATCGACCCTGACTGTGCCGAAGCTAACGCATTAAATCTACCGCCTGGGGAGTACGATCGCAAGATTAAAACTCAAAGGAATTGACGGGGACCCGCACAAGCGGTGGGGCATGTGGTTCAATTCGACGCAACGCGAAGAACCTTACCTGGGCTTGAACTGTTGGTGGTATCTCGAATGAAAGTTTGAGAGACCCGTAAGGGAGCCAACAGAGGTGCTGCATGGCTGTCGTCAGCTCGTGCCGTGAGGTGTTAGGTTAAGTCCTGCAACGAGCGCAACCCTCGTCCTATGTTGCTACCTTCGATTTATTGGAGGAGCACTCTTAGGAGACTGCCGTGAAAAGCACGGAGGAAGGTGGGGACGACGTCAAGTCATCATGGCCTTTATGTCCAGGGCTACACACGTGCCACAATGGCCGTTACAGAGGGAAGCAAGACCGCAAGGTGGAGCAAATCCCTAAAGACGGCCCCAGTTCCGATCGTGGGCTGCAATTCGCCCACGTGAAGTCGGAATCGCTAGTAATCGTAGATCAGCATAGCTACGGTGAATGCGTTCCCGGGTCTTGTACACACCGCCTGTCACACCACGAAAGCTGGTTACGACAGAAGTTCCGCCTTGAGCGGGCCGACGTCGTGGCTGGTGATTGGGGTGAAGTCATAACAAGGTAGGCGTACGGGAACGTGCGCCTGGATCACCTCCTTTCTCTTTTCGATTCTGTGGGATCGGAAGGGGTGGTCGATCCTGGATTCTTTAGATCGCCAGGCACTCATTGGTTGCTGTCCCTCATACCTATCACGAATCTTCAGTGAAGACTGCGGAAGTCGGTGATTGTCGAGAGTTTTTTCGGCAAGATCGAAAGTTGGGCGTCGTCCCGATGGATTCGTGATAGGTGTGAGGGCGCATAGCTCAGTTGGTTAGAGCGTCCGCTTGATAAGCGGAAGGTCCGTGGTTCAAATCCACGTGTGCCCATAGCGTTATTGACAAGGGGGGTTGGGAAAGAATTTATGAAAAAGATTGATTGGAACCAAATCGCGCAGATCATCGATAGCCATTCTTTATTGAAACATCCTTTTTATCAAGCATGGCAGAAAGGCGAACTGACGATCGGAGATCTTAAAATTTACGCCAAGGAGTATTACCATTTGGAGTCCGCATTCCCGCGTTTTATCAGCCGCGTGCATTCGGCAACGGAAAATCCGATGGCCAGACGAGAATTGTTGAAAAATTTGGTTAGCGAAGAGATTGAAGGCAAAAGCCATCGCGAATTATGGCTTGACTTCGCGGGAGCGCTCGGCGTTTCCAAAGAAGAGATGAGCGCGCATGCGCCCAGCGCGTCCACACGAGCTGTCGTGGATAAATTTTTTGAGCTGTCTTCGGCGTCAACGGCCGAGGGCGCGGCGGCGCTTTACGCTTACGAATCCCAGCAGCCCGGAGTTGCCAAAACAAAAAGAGAGGGATTGGTGAAGTTTTACGGAATGAAAGATGATTCGGCCGGCGTTGAATTTTTTAAGGTGCATGAAAAAGCCGACGAGTGGCACAGCCAGGCCGAGAAAGAAATTATCGAGTCAACGGGAGAGGGCGAGCGCGCCGTCCCAGCCGTGGCCTCGGCGGCCAAGGCGCTTTATCAGTTTTTAGACGGAGTCAGCGAGCAAATCCGTCTGCGCGATCGTTTCGTTTGCTCTTTGAATTAGATCGATAAATCGTGGGTTGGCGCTATTAGTTCCCCCACCAACTAAAAGGGGGGCTGTAGCTCAGCTGGGAGAGCGCCTGCTTTGCAAGCAGGAGGTCAGGGGTTCGAACCCCCTCAGCTCCACCAGATTTGGTGGAAGGAAATCAGATTTTCGGTCTTTGACAATTGATTCGAGTAGTCGGCGTCTTAAGTAAGTGATCCCATAGCGATCGCAATGATGAGTTGCGACCGTAAGGGGGATCGGATGATATGGCTAAGCTATTATGGGTGCAAGAAGGATGCCTTGGCACTAGAAGCCGAAGAAGGACGTGGTAAGCTGCGATAAGCCTCGGGAAGGAGCAAACATCCGTCGATCCGAGGATCTCCGAATCGGGAAACCGCAGGTTGCGATAAGTAACCTGATCCCAAGATAAAGGTCTCGGCTTAGGCTGGGAAGATAGTCTTGGGAAGACAACCCGGGGAAGTGAAACATCTCAGTACCCGGAGGAAAAGAAATCAACGAGATTCCCTTAGTAGTGGCGAGCGAACGGGGAAGAGCCTAAACCCGGTTGCATGCAACCGGGGGTTGCGGGGCTCTGATGTCCGCAAGGAGGAAAGTTACAAATCCTTTCGTTAGTAGAACGGCCCTGGAACGGCCGGCCAAAGAAGGTGAAAGCCCTGTAAGCAAAAACGAAAAGGACTTTCTTATCAGAGTTCCCAAGTATCACGGAACACGTGAAATTCCGTGAGAATCTGGGGAGACCATTCTCCAAGGCTAAATACTCTCTAGTGACCGATAGTGAACCAGTACCGCGAGGGAAAGGCGAAAAGAACCCAGGAATGGGAGTGAAATAGAACCTGAAATCTTGTACCTACAAGCAGTTCGAGGACTATGGCGTTTGCCGCAAGGCGAACGCAATGTCTGAGAGCGTGCCTGTTGAAGAATGATCCGGCGAGTTACTGACGGTTGCGAGCTTAAGGTGTTTAAACACCGAATGCGCAGCGAAAGCGAGTCCGAATAGGGCGACAAGTAGCCGTTAGTAGACCCGAAGCCAGTCGATCTAGCCCTGACCAGGGTGAAGTCCTGCGAAAGCAGGATGGAGGCCCGAAGCGTTAACCGTTGAAAAGGTTCTGCATGAGTTGGGGCTAGGGGTGAAAGGCCAATCGAGGCTGGTGATAGCTGGTTCTCTCCGAAATAGTTTTAGGACTAGCCTCGAGATTAAAAGACAGGGGGTAGAGCTACTGGATAGTGTAGGGGGTGCAACCCACCTTCCGAATCTAACCAAACTCCGAATACCTGTCCGTATATCTCGGGAGTCAGTGCTTGGGGGCAAGCTTCAAGCGCAAGAGGGGAATAGCCCAGACTACCGTCTAAGGTCCCTAAGTGTACGCTAAGTGGCAAAGGATGTGAATTCGCTGAGACAGCCAGGAGGTTGGCTTAGAAGCAGCCACCCTTTAAAGAGTGCGTAACAGCTCACTGGTCAAGCGAGTTTGCGCCAAAAATGACTCGGGGCTAAGCGTAACACCGAAGACGTAGCTTCTTATGCATTTCGATGCGTAAGAGGAGTAGGAGAGCGTTGAAAGAGCCATGAAGGAGTACCGAAAGGAGCTCTGGAGTTCTTTCAAGTGAGGATGTCGGAATAAGTAGCGATAAGTCCGGTGAGAATCCGGACCGCCGAAAGCCTAAGGTTTCCTTGAGCAACGTTCGTCGACTCAGGGTTAGTCGGTCCTAAGTCGAGGCCGAAAGGCGTAGACGAGGGGCATCCGGTTAATATTCCGGAACCACGGTAGTTACGTTATCAACCAAGGGGGGACGCAGGAAGGCAGATCGGCCGGGTATCGGTATCTCGGTTCAAAGCCGTAGGTAGATCCTGCAGGTAAATCCACAGGGTCGTTTTAACCCGAAAGCTGAGCACGACCTCGCTGAAAGGCGGGGGAAGCGATTCAACTATACTGCCCAGAAAATCCTCGTGGTGAGTGATTGTCGTGTCCGTACCGCAAACCGACACAGGTAGGCTGGAAGAAGATTCCAAGGCGCGCGAGAGAATCTCCGTTAAGGAACTAGGCAAAATAGCCCCGTACCTTCGGAAGAAGGGGTCCCCTCCACGTGAGTGGGGGGGCGCAGTGAAAGGGGTTCCGCGACTGTTTAACAAAAACACAGGGCTCTGCTGAAATCACAAGATGATGTATAGGGCCTGACGCTTGCCCGGTACTGGAAGGTCACGGGGAGTTGTTATCCGTAAGGAGAAGCAGCGAACTTAAGCCCCAGTAAACGGCGGCCGTAACTATAACGGTCCTAAGGTAGCGAAATACCTTGTCGGGTAAGTTCCGACCTGCATGAATAGCGTAACGAAGGAACCGCTGTCTCGACGGAGATCTCGGCGAAATTGAGTTGTCAGTGAAGACGCTGGCTGCCCGCGGCAAGACGGAAAGACCCCGTGCAGCTTTACTATATCCTGGTATTGAATTACGGTTTTGGATGCGTAGGATAGGTGGGAGGCGATGAGGGGCCGCTTTTGGGCGGCCCGGAGCCAACGGTGAAATACCACCCTTCTAGGACTGTGGTGCTAATTCCGCGCTCTGAATCGAGCAGGCAGACAGTGCCAGGTGGGTAGTTTGACTGGGGCGGTCGCCTCCTAAAGAGTAACGGAGGCGCCCAAAGGTTCCCTCAGCGCGAATAGAAATCGCGTGTTGAGTGCAAGGGCATAAGGGAGCTTGACAGTGAGCGCGACGGCGCGAACTGGTGCGAAAGCATGGCCTAGTGATCCGGTAGTACCGAATGGAAGGGCTATCGCGCAACGGATAAAAGCTACGCCGGGGATAACAGGCTGATCGGGCCTGAGAGTTCACATCGACGGCCCGGTTTGGCACCTCGATGTCGGCTCATCGCATCCTGGGGCTGGAGAAGGTCCCAAGGGTCCGGCTGTTCGCCGGTTAAAGCGGTACGTGAGCTGGGTTCAGTACGTCGTGAGACAGTACGGTCCCTATCTGCCGTGGGCGCAGGAATTTTGAGGGGATTCGACCACAGTACGAGAGGACCTGGTTGAACGAGCCTCCCGTGTTCCAGTTATCCCGCCAGGGGTACATGCTGGGTAGCGGTGCTCGGATTAGATAATCGCTGAAAGCATCTAAGCGAGAAACTAACCCCAAGATAAGAATTCCCTCCCGCTGAAAGGCGGGACTGAAGACCACCCGAAGACTACGGGTTATATAGGAGAGAAGTGGAAGCCGAGTAATCGGTGCAGCTAACTCTTACTAATCGGTCGTGAGGCTTAGCCATATCATTCGATCAAACTAGGTTGTAGCGCGTAGGATGTAGGTTGTAGTTAAGAAAAAATTATTTTTTTGCTACTACAACCTACATCCTACAACCTACATCCTAAAATAAGTTTTTCCGGTGGCAATACCGGCAGAGCAACACCCGTTCCCATTCCGAACACGGAAGTGAAACCTGCCAGGGCCGATGGTACTGGTCGCCAATCCGCGACCGGGAGAGTAGGTCGCTGCCGGATCTGATTTTTCAATGAGGAAATCGAGAATCGTAGTTAGCGCGTTTTTATTGATGATGATTAAAACAGAAGGAAAAGCGCAAGACGCTAAACCAAAGGCCTGGAGTTTTCGGGTAGGGCATGTTTTTTCCAAAGAGAAGCCCGTGCTGGATTTGGGGGCGCCGGCTTTGGCGGCCGGCGCCGGGAATTTGAGCTATATCAGCAGCTCCCCCGGCGAATTGGCGTTGGAAACTGAAAATGAAGGCATGGAAGCCCAGATCAATCTGCCCAGAGGAGATTATTTGGGGTGGGATTTTTCGGTCGGCACCGCGAAGTATAAAGTCTGGGTACCTTCAGGCAGCGTCAGCAATCAGTTGGCCGCGAGTTCGGGATTTACGGTGGGCACCGGGCTTAACGTTACCCTGGTTCCGCAGACGCCGGTTAATCCGAAAGTGTACACCCGTTTTTCTTGGAAACTTAGCCGCACGCGGCCGGGCCGGATTTTGCAAGGCACAACCGGCGAGTGGCAGAAAATAGAAGACAAGTGGGACATCAACACGTTCGCGGCCCTGATGGGCGTACAAGACGCATGGTTAAATTCAAGATTTTCTCCTTCGGCCGGTTTTGAGATTTTTAGCAAAAGAGCGCGGCTTGTTGATCTGCGTGTGGGAGAGAAAGTTTCCGGAACAACCGAAGGTTATCGATTTTTTGGGGCGGGCGCTTGGAAGTTTTCTTCCAGCGATTCCGTCGAGGCCGAAGTTTCCGTCGGCGAAGAACAGGGTTATCGGTTATCTTTAGTTCAAAGGTTCTAAGATGCGAAAAGAAAAAGAAACGGCTCTTCAGGAATTGATTCGTCATTTGAGCGGATCTTCCATTAGTTTATTCGCCACGTTTAAGGGGGTATCCACGCCCGAGCTTTTTGAAGCTAAAAAGAAAATCAAAAATGAAAAAGCTTTATTTAAAGTCGTTAAAAAATCTCTTTTGAAAAAGGCCTTGGAAAATTTGGCGATCCAGCCTGGTTCGCAGGAATTTTGGAAGGGGGAGGTGGCGGCTTTGACCAGCGCCAACGGAGATCCCATCCGCGTGGCCAAGGCGTTGGCGCAGTGGGTTGACGAATCCAAGAAAATTTCGATCAAGGGCGGATTTCTGTTGGCCGAAAAAAAATGGCTTGACCCCAAAACGGTTGAGACCATGGCCAAATTGCCCGGAGCCAAAGAACTGCAGGCGCACGTTGTGGGGGCCTTGGCCGCGCCGATCGCGGGTTTGGCCGGAGTGTTGAGCGCCGCGGTGGCTCAAATCATCCTCGTTTTAAATGCGGTTCGCCAGGAGAGAGAAAGGAAGCCTGAAGACGCTTCGCAGGCCGCTGTTGCCGAAACAGCGGCGGCCTAGATTCAAAATCCCCCGTCATGGCATGACAGGGGAAGGAGGAAAAAAGAATGCCCGTAGCGACTAAAGACGATATCGTTGAAGCCATATCCAAGCTCTCGGTGCTTGAGCTTTCCGAGTTGGTGAAAAACTTGGAGGATAAATTCGGCGTTAAGGCCGCGGTTGCGGCCGCCCCCGTTGCCCACGCCGCCGCCGCGCCAGCCGCCGTTGAGGTCGAGAAGACCGAATTTAATGTGGTGCTGGAGTCAGCCGGAGGCAATAAAATCGCTGTCATTAAGCTGGTTCGCGAGTTGACGGGACTCGGCTTGAAGGAAGCGAAGGACTTGGTGGAAGGAGCTCCCAAAACTCTAAAAGAGGGAGTAGCCAAAGTTCAGGCCGAAGAGATCAAAAAGAAGTTGGTTGAAGCCGGCGCCCAGGCCACGCTGAAATAAATTTTGCCAAACAAAGCCCGGTCAGTGGATTGCAGGTAATGGGTATCGGAACGCGTTCTATTGTTGCCAATTAATGAGGTGGGGTTATTATGTCCAATAAGTCCAAGCAGATAGTTTTTGAAAAAGCGCCGGTTTATTTAAGGCCGCCCGATCTGCTTGAGGTTCAGAAGAATTCCTACGCCAACTTTCTACAGAAAGAGGCCCCCGCCGATAAACGCGCGCTGCAGGGTTTGCAAGCCGCGTTCGTGGATCTGTTCCCCATCTCCAATGAAGACGAGAGTCTTTCGTTGGAGTTTGTCCATTACACCATAGGAGATTCCCGGTTTTCCAGCCCCGAAGAAGCGCGGCTGTTTGATAAATCTTACACCGTGCCCCTAAGAGCTACGCTTCGTTTAGTTCATAAGCAGACTTCCGGCAAGGTCAAAGTCATTTCAGAACAAGACGTTTTTCTCTGCGACCTGCCCTTCATGACTCAAAACGCTTCCTTCGTCATTAATGGGGCCGAACGCGTGATCGTCAGCCAGTTGCATCGTTCCCCGGGCATATTTTTCGAGGAGGACGAGGAGAAGAAGGTTTCCCGTTTTGGCCGCAAGCTGTTTTTGGCGCGCGTTATTCCTTACCGAGGAGCCTGGATTGATTTCGAGTTTGACATCAATAACATTCTTTACGTGCGCATTGACAAACGCCGCAAGTTCCCGGCGACCGTTCTACTGCGCGTTTGCGGGCTCGACAAAGACGAAGATATTCTGAACTTTTTTTATGAATCGCATACCCACGCTATCGGCAAAGAACCTACTCTGGACCATTATGCCGGCAAGATTTTGGCCAAAGACGCGGTTGATCCCGATGGCGGAGAGGTCATTATGGAGGCCGGCCAGCGTCTGACCAAAGAGTCGCTGGTTAAAATTCAAAAGGCCAAGATTCGCGAGATCTCTCTTTTGGATTGGGATGAAAAAGTTTCCAACGTCACGATTTTGGAGACCCTGAAAAAAGACCCCATCAAATCCCGCAAGGAAGCCGTTCATTTCCTTTATAAATACATTCGAGGCCAGGAGTTCGTGATTCAACAGCAGGCCGAAGAGCTGATGGATAACCTATTTTTCGGCCGCCGGTCGAGAAAATACGACCTGACCGTGGTCGGCCGCTATAAAATTATGCGCAAGCTGGGACTGATCTATGATTATCTGGAGTCCCGCAAAGACTGGAAATTCAAGGCTCCCGCCGATTCCAGAAGGGAGTTGGCGCCGGAAGACATCATAGCCACCTTTTATTACCTTACCCTCCTCAATGACGATTTGGCTCAATGGGAGTTTAAGGGCAAAAAGTGGCCGGTTGTGGTTGACGACATTGATCATTTGGGCAACCGCCGCGTGCGCGCCGTGGGCGAACTTCTGGAGAACCAATTCCGGCTGGCTTTGACCCAAATGTCCCGTGTGATTCGAGAGCGCATGATGCAGGCGCAGGAGAAAAGCGAGCTGACCCCCAGGCAGTTGATCAATGCCAGCGTTTTAAACGGAATCCTGCGGAACTTTTTTGGAAGCTCCCAGCTTTCGCAATTTATGGATCAGATCAATCCTTTGGCTGAATTAACCCACAAGCGGCGTCTCTCCGCCTTGGGCCCGGGCGGCTTGCACCGCAAGCACGCAGGCTTTGAGGTTCGCGACGTTCACCATACTCATTACGGCCGCATCTGCCCCATCGAAACACCGGAGGGGCCCAATATCGGACTGATCACCACCTTGGCTTGTTATTCCACGGTCAACGATCACGGGCTATTGGAGTCTCCTTACCGTAAAGTTGAAAAGGGCCGCGTTACCAACGAAATCGTTTACCTGACTGCGGATGAGGAGAATGAAACTATCGTGGCGCAAGCCAACACCCCGGTTGACGACAAGGGTTATATCGCCACCGATCTGGTTTCGTGCCGCTACAAGGGCGATTTCCCCGTCGTTGGGGTGAAAGCCGTGCAGTACATGGATATCTCACCCAACCAAGTTTTCTCCATTTCAACGGCATTAATTCCTTTTTTGGAGCATGACGACGCTAATCGCGCTTTGATGGGCGCCAATATGCAGCGCCAGGCGGTGCCGCTGTTAAATCCCGAGAGGCCTTTGGTGGGAACCGGCGTTGAGGCCAACATCGCCCGCGATTCCCGCGCCGTGATCGTGGCTAAGCGTCCCGGCCAGGTTGCCTATGTTGACGCCGAAGAGGTTGTTGTGGCGACGGATGACAAGAAGCAGCCTTTGGACATTTATAAGTTCACGAAATATGAGCGCTCCAACCAGGATACCACGGTGGATTACCATCCGATTGTCCGGCGCGGCGACAAAGTCAACGCCGGGGACTCGATCGCGGATGGTCCGTCCACGGATCAGGGGCAGCTGGCTTTGGGTAAAAATATTTTAGTGGCCTTCATGCCTTGGGAAGGCTATAACTTTGAAGACGCTATTTTGGCTTCCGAACGGCTTGTTCGAAATGATGTTTTTAAATCTCTGCATATTCAGGAGTTTGAAGTTGAGGCCAGGGAAACCAAACTTGGACCCGAAGAGATAACCCGGGATATCCCCAACGTCTCGGGCGAATCGCTGGCGCATCTTGACGAGCAGGGCATCGCTATCGTCGGAACCGAAGTCAATCACGGGGATATTTTGGTTGGCCGCATCATTCCCCGCCGCGAAGAACACCTAACTCCCGAGGAGAAACTTCTGCGGGTTATTTTCGGGAAAAAAGCGGAGGATGTTCAAGATGCTTCGCTCCGGGTTCCTCCGGGCGCTTTCGGCAAGGTGGTTAGAGTTCAGGTTTTTGTTCGTAAGGAGATTTTGGGCACCAAAGAAAAGGAAAAACGGCGCAGGGACTTGGACGATGAGATCAAGGAGAGGCTCAAATGGCTCGGGCAATATCAAGAGGCCGCCACGGATCTCTTGGACGTCAAGAAGAAAGCGGGAGAGGTCTCCGCCGCCGGTTATCGCGACGAGAAAGAAGCCATCGAGGTTTTAGTCAAAGAAAGGAAGGCCGAAATTCAAAACTACCGGGACAGGGAAAAGGAGCGGATTAACCGTGGCGATGAAGTGGCCGTAACGGTCAATAGGGTCGTTAAGGTTTATGTCGCGACAACCCGGCCTTTAAGGGTTGGCGACAAATTGGCCGGCCGGCATGGCAATAAAGGCGTGGTGTCGCGCATACTCCCGATTGAAGATATGCCCAGGCTTCCGGACGGCACGCCGGTTGACCTGGTGTTTTCCCCTCTTTCGGTTCCCTCGCGTATGAACGTGGGGCAGCTCTTGGAATCTATGTTTGGATGGGCGGCCAACGCTTTCGGCGTTCAAATGGTGACCCCCGTATTTAACGGCGCCACGGAAGCCGAGATCAAGGAGAAAATTAAAGAGGCTCGGGAATATTTGATCAAGCAAGGGGTCCCCGAGCGGCATCTTCCTTCCGAAGACATGCGCATCACTCTTTATGACGGCAGAACCGGGCAGCCTTTTGTGGAGAAAATCACCATTGGCTATCTTTATGTGGTCAAGCTGATCCACGTGGTGGAAGAAAAGATTCATGCCCGGTCAACGGGGCCATATTCCCTGATCACCCGCCAACCTCTGGGCGGAAAGGCGTTGTTCGGCGGTCAGCGCTTGGGCGAGATGGAGGTGTGGGCCCTGGAAGCTTACGGGGCCAGCCACACGCTTCAGGAATTCTTGACCATCAAGTCCGACGACGTTTGGGGTCGCACCAAGATGTATGAATCCATTATTCGCGGCGAAGACCCCGTGCGTCCCGGAGCCCCCGAATCGTTTAAAGTTTTGATTCGCGAACTGCAGGGCTTGGGCTTGTCGGTCGAGCTGTTAAAGCAACGCTCGGATGGGGCCGCGGTTTCAACCAAAAGCGCGCAAACCCCCGCCAAGGCTTCCAAAGAAAAAGAGGAGGCCAAGAAATGATCCATTCAACTATGCGCCGGGGATCAAATTTCGAGGGAAGTGAGGTAATTTAATGGCACAAACCACCACAAAACTCGAAGAATCGACGCGAGAGCTGTTCTTTTCGACGCGAAAAAAGCGAAAAAAAGGAGCCGAAGCCCTTAATTTTTTGGATTTTGAGGCGATTCGTTTGACCGTGGCCAGTTCCGATCAGATTCGCAGCTGGTCGCACGGCGAGGCCAGAAAACCGGAAACAATTAATTACAGGACCTTAAAGCCCGAACGCGATGGTCTTTTTTGCGAAAGAATTTTTGGCCCGGTGCGCGATTACGAGTGCGCCTGCGGCAAGTATAAATGGGTCAAGTTTAAAGGCGTTATTTGCGATCGGTGCGGAGTCGAGGTCACCGAATCCAAGGTTCGCCGGGAATACATGGGACACATTGAACTGGCGGTTCCGGTGGCGCATATTTGGTTTTTAAGAAAACCACCGTCCAGGATATCCATTGTTCTGGATATGAAGCTTGGCGATCTGATGAAGACCATCTATTACAAGGAAGACGGCTATTTGGTTCTTGAAGATTTAGAGAAGAGCGGCAAGGCCGTGTTTGAAAAAGGCGACGTCATTGATTTCGAGGAGTACATCAAGGCCAAGACGGAGTTTGGAAATAAATTCAAGTGTTCCATCGGCGCGGCCGCGGTGCGCGATATGCTGGCTGGCATTAATCTTAAAAAAGAAACGCAAGATATGAGAAAAACGATCGAAAAGATGGAGACAGAGGGCGAGCGCAACCGTCTTATCAAGAGACTGCGTATTCTGGAAGGATTTCAGGAGTCAAATACCCGTCCGGAATGGATGATCCTTTCGGTATTGCCCGTGATCCCCCCCGATCTGCGGCCCCTGGTTCCACTGGAGGGCGGGCGTTTTGCCACCAGCGATTTGAACGATCTCTACCGTAAAATTATTAACCGCAATAACCGGTTAAAACACATCGAGCAGTTAAGAGCTCCAGAGGTGATGATCCATAACGAGAAGCGCCTTCTCCAGGACGCGGTGGACGCCTTGATCGAAAACGGCGCCGGATGGAAAGTGGCTCTAGGTTCGGGCAACCGGCCGCTCAAATCCCTGTCGGATATTATCAAAGGAAAAGAAGGCCGGTTTCGCCAAAATTTGCTGGGAAAACGAGTGGATTATTCGGGCCGGTCCGTGATCGTGGTGGGCCCCAAGTTGAAATTGCACCAGTGCGGCCTGCCCAAGGAGATGGCTCTTGAGCTGTTTAAACCATTTTTGTTGGGCGAGCTTATTAAAAGACACAACGTGACGCTTAAGGCCGCCAGAAAAATGTTGGAAAAAGCGACTCCCGAAGTGTGGGATATTTTGGCCGAAATCACCAAGGATCACCCTGTTTTACTGAACCGCGCGCCAACCTTGCACCGGTTGAGTTTTCAGGCGTTTGAGCCGGTATTAGTTGAAGGAAAGGCGATCCATCTGCATCCTTTAACCTGCGCGGCTTTTAACGCCGATTTTGACGGTGATCAAATGGCGGTTCACGTTCCCTTGTCTTACGAGGCGATTTTGGAGGCGAAGCTTTTGATGTTGTCTTCGCGCAATATATTTTCGCCCGCGTCTGGCCGGCCCATCGCTCTTCCCAGCCAAGACGTGGTGCTGGGACTTTGCTACCTGACTAAGCCGAAAGCCGGCGTCGCGGGAGACGGAAAATATTATTCCGGCCGCGAGGAAGTCATTGCCGCGTTTCAACAGGGCTACACTCACCCCAATGCGCGCGTTAAGGTTATCGGAGTCAATAAGTTGATCGAGGAAAACCTTGACGATGACAAGCAGGCGAACCCCGGTTTTTGGAAAGACTGGACAACGGTTGGCCGGGTGATTTTTAACGAAGTCGTTCCTTTAAAATTGGGCTATATCAACCAAACGCTGGACAAAAAATCCTTAGCCGGTGTCATTTCGGAGTGTTATCGCAGCTTGGGCCATTTTGAAACGGTGCAGCTGTTGGATTCGGTTAAAAATTTAGGTTACCGATACGCCACCTATTACGGTGTCAGTATTTCTGTTTCGGACATGCTGGTCCCCAAGGCTAAAAAGGACGTCGTCAAGCGCGCTCAAGACAAGGTTAAAGAGATCGAGCGGCAGGCCAAGGCCGGAGCCATCACCGAGATGGAGCGTTACAATAAAGTGGTTGACCTGTGGACCCACATCACCGACGAGGTGGCGGACCGGATGTTCGTTGAAATGCAGTCCCAGGAAAAAGTTATCTATAAAAAACATGAAAATATTTTCAATTCCATTTTTATCATGGCCGACTCCGGGGCTAGAGGATCCAGAGCGCAGGTGCGCCAATTGGGCGGCATGCGGGGTCTTATGGCCAAGCCGCAGAAAAAACTGACGGGACAATACGGCGAGATTATTGAAACTCCTGTTATTTCCAATTTTCGCGACGGGTTGTCGGTTTTGGAGTATTTTATTTCAACGCACGGCGGCCGCAAGGGTTTGGCGGATACGGCCTTGAAAACGGCGGACGCCGGATACTTGACTCGAAGATTAGTCGACGTGGCTCACGACGTTGTTGTTTTGCAAGCCGATTGCGGCACCATCAACGGCGTTAGGATCGGCGCCCTATACTCCGGCGAAGATGTGATTGAGCTTTTGGAAGAAAGGGTTTACGGGCGCGTTTTGCTTGAGGACGTCAGGGTTTCGGTGGAAGACAAGAACGGCAAGACTGTCGAGAAGGTCTTGGTTAAGGCCGGTCAAGTCGCTGATTGGCCGGTGGCCAAGGCGATCGGCAAGGCCGGTGTTCCATGGGTCAGGGTGAGATCTGTTTTAACGTGCGAGGCGTCTTATGGATCCTGTGCGGCTTGTTACGGTTTGTCGTTGTCCACTGGAAAATTGGTTGAAGTGGGCGAGCCGGTCGGCATTATCGCGGCTCAATCAATCGGCGAGCCGGGAACACAGTTGACCCTGCGCACGTTTCATATCGGCGGAACGGCGGCACGCGTGGTTTCCAAATCCCAGGCTCTCTCGGCCCACGAAGGCGTCGCGGTGTTTCGAAACATCGAGATTTTAAAGAGAAAAGACGGCGAGATCTTGGCGCATTCCCGCAACGGAGAAATCGCGGTGCTTGACCCGGATACGAAGAAAGAAAAGGAAAGCCATAGGGTGCCGCACGGCGCCCGGCTAAAAATTCATACCAACGAACGCGTGACCGTGGGGCAGCTCTTGGCCGAATGGGACCCCTACGCTTTGCCCATCCTTTCGAAAGTCGCGGGCGAGGTGCGCTATGAAGATATTCAGGAAGGCATCACCGTCCATGAGGAGAAGAATAAGATCACCGGATTGACGGAACGCCGGGTGATCGAACATCGGGAACAACGAAGGCGGCCCCGCGTGGTTGTGGCGGACGGCAAGGGCAAGGAGCAGGATTCTTATACTCTGCCCGTTGACACTATTATTGTGGTGGAAAATGGCGATGAGGTTGTTGTCGGCGATATTTTGGCCAAGATCCCGCTTGAAGTCAGCGTGACGCGTGACATCACCGGAGGACTCCCCCGCGTGTCGGAGCTTTTTGAGGCCAGGCGGCCCAGGAATGCCGCGCTGGTAGCTGAAATTGACGGCATCGTTTTTTTGGGCATGACGCCCAAGGGGGGCCAGAAGGTTATTGTTAAAAACGAGGAAACAGAGGTTGCCCGCGAGTATTCCATTCCGCAGGGCAAACACTTGATGGTTTATGAGGGTGATCGTGTCGGCGTCGGCGAGGCGTTGACGGATGGACCCGTTAATCCCCATGACATTCTGCGCGTTAAGGGCGTCAAAGAATGCCAAGAGTACTTGGTGGCCGCGATCCAAGAGGTTTACCGGTTGCAAGGGGTTGTGGTGGATGACCGGCATATCGAACTGATCGTGCGTGAGATGCTGGAGAATGTCCGCATCACCAAGGCCGGCGACTCCCGGTTTTTGGTCGGCGAAATCATTAACCGTTTCGAGTTTGAGGAGGAAAACGCCCGAGTGCTTAAAGAAAAGGGCGCCCAGGCCGAAGCCCAAGTGGTTTTGCTTGGCATCACCAAGGCGGCTCTTTCTTCGCGCAGTTTCATATCAGCCGCCAGCTTTCAAGAAACAACCCGCGTCTTAACGGATGCGGCGGTAAGCGGAAAGCTTGACCACCTGCGGGGTTTGAAGGAGAACGTTATTATCGGAAGACTCATCCCGGCGGGAACCGGATTTTACGCGCAGGCGCAAGGAGGCAAGAATTAATGCCAACAGTCAATCAGTTAATTCGTTTTAGCCGGGGTGAGCGCACGTATCGCTCCAAGGCCCCGGCCCTGCTTTCTTGTCCGCAGCGCCGCGGAGTTTGTTTGCGTGTGTCCACTACGACGCCGAAAAAACCCAATTCCGCCTTGCGCAAGATCGCGCGCGTTAAGTTAAGTTCCGGCATGGAAGTGACGGCCTATATTCCCGGCATCGGGCACAATCTTCAAGAGCATTCCATTGTTTTGGTTCGAGGCGGCCGCGTCAAAGATTTACCCGGTGTTCGCTATCACATCGTGCGCGGCGTTTACGACTGCGCCGGTGTCGAAGGCCGCAGGCAGGGCCGTTCCAAATACGGAGCCAAGCGGCCGAAAGAGGGCGCCGCGGCGCCAGCCAAAAAATGAAAAAGGAGTGTCGAGTGAAGTATGCCTAGACGTTCTTACACCAAGCGCCCGTTGCCGTCGGCTGATGTTGGGTTCGGCAGCCAGTTAGTCAGCCGTTTTATTAATAAATTGAGTTTTACCGGCAAAAAGACCAAAGTGACCAATATTATTTACGACGCCTTGGAGGCGGTCAAACAAAAACAAAAAGAAGACCCCGTCGGCGTTTTGTCCAGAGCCATTGAAAATTGCCGGCCCTATCTCGAGACCAAGCCGCGCCAGGTGGGAGGAGCCACCTATCAGGTTCCCGTTGAGGTGCGTTCTTACCGGGGCGAGACATTGGCCATCCGTTGGATTATTGGATTTGCCCGGGACCGCAAAGGCCTTCCTATGGCCAAAAAATTGGCCGAAGAGATTATTCTGGCGGCCCGTAAAGAGGGGGCGGCATTTAAAAAGAGAGAAGAGATGCATAAGATGGCGGAATCTAATCGCGCTTTTGCTCATTACAGATGGTAAGGTGACGGATTTGTTATGCCTAGAGAATTTCCTTTAGAGAAAGTCAGAAACATCGGCATCATTGCTCATATAGACGCCGGAAAAACAACCACAACGGAGAGAATTCTTTTTTACACGGGGCGCATTCATAGAATCGGGGAGGTTCATGAGGGAACGACGGCAACCGATTGGATGCCCCAAGAAAGAGAGCGGGGCATCACCATCACCTCGGCTGCGACTTACGCCACCTGGAAGGATTGCCAGATCAATATCATTGATACCCCGGGCCACGTGGATTTCACGGCCGAAGTCGAGCGAAGCCTGCGCGTCTTGGATGGCGCCATTATTGTTTTTGACGGCGTGCAGGGCGTTGAGCCTCAATCTGAAACCGTATTTCGCCAGGCGGATAAGTATCACATTCCCCGGATTTGTTTTGTCAATAAAATGGATCGAACCGGAGCCGATTTTTACATGTGCGTGAAATCCATCGAGGATCGATTGGGCGCAAGCTGCTCTCCCATCAATATACCCATCGGAGCTGAAGATACGTTTAAGGGCGTTATTGATCTGGTGCGCACGAAAGCTGTTGTGTGGACCGATAAAGAAGGTCTTGAGTTTCACGAAGAAGAGGTTCCCGCCGACATGGCGGAGTTGGTTAAAAAATGGCGGGAACGGCTTCTTGAGAAAATCAGCGAACACGATGACGCGCTGATGGCAAAGTATCTAGACGGCAAGCCGATTAGTGAAGAGGAAATCAAGGAAGCCATTCGCAAAAGCGCGCTGACCGGAAAATTTTTTCCTGTTTTGTGCGGCGCCGCCTACAAAAATAAAGGCGTGCAGACTCTCTTGGACGCGGTTTGTTACTATCTGCCCGGCCCCTTGGACCTTCCGCCCGTCAAGGGGATAGATCCCAACAATAGCCAGGAAATTGAGCGTAAGGCCGATGATAAGGAAAAATTTTGCGCCTTGATATTTAAGCTTCAGACCGATCCCTATGTGGGTAAGCTGTCTTATTTTCGAGTCTATTCCGGCACGCTTTCAACCGGTACCACTGTTTATAACGTGCGCAAGAATACGACGGAGCGTTTGGGGCGGTTGCTTCGCATGCACGCTCAACATCGGGAAGACGTCAAGGAAGTGAGAACCGGCGATATCGCGGCCACCGTGGCCATGAAAAATACTTCGACGGGAGACACTATCTGCCTCGAGGACGATGCCATTATCCTTGAAGAGATTAAATTTCCCGAAACGGTTATTTCGGTGGCTATTGAGCCGAAAACCAAAGCGGATGAAGAGAAACTGGGGATCGCGCTTAACCGCCTGGCCGAGGAAGATCCCACATTCCGCGTTAAGCGCGATCATGAAACCGGGCAAACCATCATGTCCGGCATGGGTGAATTGCATCTGGAAATACTGGTTGACCGCATGAAGCGGGAATTTAATGTTTTGGCCAACATTGGAAAACCGATGGTGGCTTACAAGGAAACCATTCGCAAGAAAGTGGAACGCGAAGGCAAATATATCCGCCAGACCGGCGGACGCGGTCAGTACGGCCATGTTATTTTGGAGATTGAACCCCGAGAGAGAGGAAAGGGTTTTGAGTTTGAATCAAAGATTTTCGGGGGGGTCGTTCCCAGGGAGTATATTCCGGCCGTTGAAAAGGGTATTAAAGAAGCCATGGAAGAAGGCGCCATCGCCGGGTATCCATTGGTGGATCTTAAGGCGTCTATCATCGACGGCTCTTATCATGAGGTTGATTCCTCTGAAATCGCTTTTAAGATTGCCTCCGCCATGGCCTTGCGCGCCGGATGCCAGCAGGCGGATCCGGTTATTTTAGAGCCCATTATGAAATTTGAGGTTTCCACCCCGGAAGAATACACGGGCGATGTTATAGGGGATCTTAATTCCCGTCGCGCCAAGGTCGTTAGCTTAGACACCCGCGGTAATAGTAAAATAGTACGCGGTACCGTCCCTTTGGCCGAGATGTTCGGCTACGCGACGGTGGTCCGCAGCCTTTCGCAGGGAAGGGCGGCCTTCAATTTAGAGCCTTCTCATTACGAAGAGGTTCCCCGCCAAATTCAGGAAGCCATCGTGGCTAAGGCGGCGGGAACCAAAGAATCGTCGGTGAAGTAGGAAGGAGGAGAATAAGATTATGGCAAAGGGAAAGTTTGAGCGAAAGAAACCCCACGTAAATGTGGGCACGATCGGACACGTTGATCACGGGAAAACCACGTTAACGGCGGCGATTACCAAGGTTCTTTCCAAGAAAGGACTTTCGCAGTTCAAAGAGTACGCTGATATAGCCAAAGGCGGCGTTGTCCGCGATGCCACGAAAATTTTGACCGTGGCCGTTTCGCACGTTGAGTATGAAACGGATAAGCGTCATTACGCCCATATCGATTGCCCGGGTCATGCCGATTATATTAAGAACATGATTACCGGCGCGGCCCAAATGGACGGCGCTATTTTGGTGGTTTCGGCCCCCGACGGCCCGATGCCGCAAACGCGCGAGCATGTGCTTTTGGCGCGGCAGGTCAATGTTCCGCACATCGTCGTTTTTTTAAATAAATGTGACCTGATTGATGATCCCGAACTTCTTGATTTAGTCGAGATGGAAGTTCGCGATCTGCTCAAAAAATACGAATACCCGGCGGACAAGATTACGATTGTGCGCGGAAGCGCTTTGAAAGCCCTGCAAGGCGACGCGGGCGATTTGGGCGAACCCGCCATTTGGAAACTGATGGCCGCCTTAGACGCCAGTATTCCGGAGCCCCAGCGCGACATTGACAAGCCGTTTTTAATGGCGGTTGAGGACGTGTTTTCTATCACCGGCCGCGGCACGGTGGCCACGGGCCGCGTTGAGCGCGGTAAATTGAAAGTGGGCGACAATTTGGAGATTGTCGGCATCAAGGACACCAGTAAGACGGTCGCCACGGGTATCGAGATGTTCCAAAAAACGCTGGATGAAGCCATTGCCGGAGACAATGTCGGAGTTTTGCTTCGTGGCGTGGAAAAAGAAGGAATCGAGCGCGGTCAGGTGCTGGCGGCGCCGGGCACCATCAAACCCCATAAGGTTTTCAAGGGGCAGGTTTACATCCTGAACAAAGAGGAGGGCGGCCGGCATACGCCGTTTTTCAAAGGGTACCGCCCCCAGTTCTATTTCCGCACGACAGACGTGACGGGCGAAGTCGAACTCCCGGCCAGCGTGGAGATGGTGATGCCGGGTGACAATATTGAGATTCGGGGCAAGCTGATCAACCCGATCGCTATGGAAAAAGGCGTTCGTTTCGCTATCCGCGAAGGCGGAAAAACAGTTGGCGCCGGCGTTGTGGCAGCCATCGAGGAGTAATAACCGGTGAAAGAAGCAAAAACTCACGAATCTTCTTCAGCCGGCGGCCGCCAGGCCCCAACGGTTGAAGATCACAGGATTCGTATTCGCCTGCGTTGCTACGATCACAAAATTTTGGATGAATCGGTTGGAAAAATCGTAGCCACCGTCAGGCGAACGGGAGGCGTGATTGTGGGCCCCGTGCTTCTTCCGACAAAGCGCAAACTCTACACTGTCTTGCGTTCGCCGCACAGCGACAAGAAATCGCGCGAGCAGTTTGAGTTGAGGATTCATAAAAGGTTAATCGAGCTCAAGGAGCCGACACCCAGAACCATTGACGAGCTCATGAAGCTGGAGCTCGCAGCCGGAGTGGACGTTGAGATTAAGTTATGAGTGAAACCGAGCCGCAGGAACAAAAAGAACAGAAGTCCCAGCAATCTGCGACAGTGAAAACGATTTTGGCTAAGAAATTGGGGATGACGCAGGTTTTTGATGATCATGGATTGGCGCGCCCGGCGACCGAATTGGCGGCCGGCCCCTGTCGAGTCGTGGCGGTGAAAACCAAGGACAGCGACGGCTATGAAGCCGTTGTTCTTGGATTTGAGCCAAGGCCAGTCGACCGGACCACCAAGCCGCTCCAGGGAGTTTTTAAGAAAGCGGGCATTGCCCCCATGGCGCATCTTAAAGAGATTAGGGTTCCCTCGCAAGGCTGGGCCATCGCTCAAGAAGTGTTCTTGGAGGGCATGTTTACGCCCGGAGATTATGTTGATGTCAGCGGCATTACTAAGGGAAAGGGTTTTGCCGGAGGCGTCAAGCGGTGGGGTTTTCACGGGGGACCCAAGACCCACGGCCAGTCTGATCGCCACAGAGCGCCCGGATCTCTGGCGGGGCGCCGTTCGTTGGGCCGAGTTCTGCCCGGCAAGAGAATGGCCGGCCACATGGGCGTTGATAAGGTTACAGTTTTAAAGATGGAAATTTTAAAGGTCGACGCGGCAGGTCATAAGCTTTACGTTAACGGCGGAGTTCCGGGTCCGGTGGGCAGCGTGGTTTTGGTGCGCCAGACGGTCAAAAAGCGCAAGCATGTGGTGGCTCATCAGGCTCATGTCAAGCATTCCAAGAAGAAACAGGCGCCCGCGCCGGCTAAAAAATAATAAAGAGGTAAATCGAAATTGTCCGAAGAAGTTCCGAGCGAAACATTAAGCATCGTAGATTTAAAAACCGGCCAGCCGACGGGTAGAACCACCGTTTTCCCGGAATGCTTCAGCGCCGCCGGTCCCAACACAGCCCTGCTCCACGAGGTTATAGTGGCTTATCAAGCAAACGAGCGGCAAGGCACGCATTCAACTTTAACAAGAGCCGAGGTGCGGGGGGGCGGAAAAAAACCCTGGAAACAAAAGCACACGGGGCGGGCTCGGTCGGGTTCCAATCGCTCTCCGTTATTTAGAAAGGGCGGAATTACTTTTGGCCCAAAACCCCGTTCTCACGAGCTTGGCGTTAATCAAGCCAAAAAACTCCAGGCATTGGCCGTTGCTTTGGGTGTTCAGTATCGAAAAGGAGCCTTACAGATGGTCACGGATGATAGTTTTGAAGCGGTATCAAAAACCAAACAGCTTGCCGGGTTGCTTGCCCGTCAGGATCAAGCCAGGAAGCGTTTTTTGGTTATCGTGGAAAAAATGTCCGAAGGCCTAGCGCGCGCTTCCAGAAATATCAGCCGCACGGCGTTTCGCGCGACTTCCATTGTTAACGCCCGCGATGTTTTGACGGCTCAAGGCGTGATATGCACCGAGAAAGCTTTGGAGAAATTAAGCAAGGAGCGATTCCATGCCGCTTAACAGCGCTGTTTTGGTTCGCCCTATTTTGACGGAAAAAAGCACGGCTTTAAAAGAGGATACCCATCAGTATCTTTTTGAAGTTGATCCAAAAGCCAGCAAGGGAGAAATTGCCGAAGTCGTGCAGGAACTTTTTAAGGTGAGGGTGCTTGCCGTGCGCACCTTAAAAATTAAGGGCAAGGTCCGGCGCATGGGCCGGTTCGCCGGCCGCCGGCCGGATTGGAAGAAAGCGATTGTGGCGATCCCTAAGGATCAGAAAATTGATTTTGAGAAGATTTAACCAATAAAATTTTTATGGCGATAAAATCTTACAACCCATACACGCCCAGCCGAAGGTTTATCCAGGTTGCGGATTTTTCCGAAATAACCAAAACCAAACCGGAATCGACCCTGACCGTGGGTCAGAGAAAAAAGGGCGGCCGTAATAATACCGGTCAGATTATGGTGCGCCATAGAGGCGGAGGCGCCAGGCAATCTTACCGTCTTATTGATTTTAAAAGACGAGAGTTTTGGGGCATTCCAGCCAAGGTGGCCTCCATTGAATACGATCCTAATAGAAATGCCCGCATAGCGTTGCTGGCTTATGCTAACGGAGCCAAGCGCTACATCCCTCATCCATTGGGGGTGAAGGTGGGCGATATTTTGGAAAGCGGTCCAAAGGCTCCGATCAAGACGGGCAACGCGCTGCCTCTTGAAGACATGCCGCTGGGAAGTTACGTTCATGCCGTTGAGCTTGTGCCCGGCAGGGGAGCGATTATGGCTCGTTCCGCCGGATCGCAGGTTCAAGTCATGGCCAAAGAGGGATGTTTTGTTACCTTGCGGCTTCCTTCCGGCGAAGTTCGGCTGGTTCCAAAAGAATGCATGGCAACAATCGGGCAAGTTGGGAATGTAGAAGCCAATACGATTACGATAGGCAACGCGGGAAGAAACAGACATTTGGGCTGGCGTCCTTACGTGCGCGGAACGGCGATGAATGCCGTGGACCATCCCCTGGGCGGCGGTCGTGGAAAATCCAAAGGACACAATATTCCACGAAGTCCTTGGAATCAACCCTCCAAAGGACTTAAAACTAGATCCAAAAAAGTTTGGGGTTGGATGATTTTGCAAGATCGACGCAAGACTAAGGTTTTGGCCGCACAGCAAACGGTAGAAGGAGCGAAATAAAATGGCGCGTTCATCAAAAAAAGGCCCCTATGTTGACTGGAAGCTTTTACAAAAAGTGCAGACCATGAACAGTTCGGGAGAGAAGCGGGGCATTAAAACATGGTCGCGTTCCTGCACCATTACGCCTGATTTTGTCGGGCATACTTTTTTGGTTCACAACGGAAGAAGATTTTTACCGGTTTACGCTACTGAACAGATGGTGGGCCACAAGCTGGGCGAGTTTTCTTTTACCCGTTCCTTCCGGGGCCATGGCGAGGCCCACACTAAGGAGGCGACGGCGAAAACATGATCTCCGAGCGCAGCGAGGATTTCTATGACTGAAGCTAGGTCCGTTGCCCGTTATATCCGCGCCAGCCCGAGAAAATTGGGACAGGTTTTGGGCGCCATTAGAAGAAAAAACGCCCAGCGTGCGTTGGATACTTTGGAATTTTTGCCCAAAAGGGCGGCCGTGGTGGCCGCCAAGGCGCTCAAATCCGCCTTGAGCAATTTAGACGGCAAACTGGGGCGCAAATTGCAGCCCCGGGAGGCTTGGGTTAAAACCGCTTTGGCCAACGGAGGGCCGGTGATGAAAAGAATTCATACCGGCAGTATGGGCCGGGCGATGCCCTACAAGCATCGGACCTGCCATTTAACAATTGTGGTGTCGGATCAGCCATGAAAATTTTACCGAGTAAAATTTTAATGAAAATAGAACCGAGTGCTGAGTACCGAGTGCTGAGTACCGAGTGCGAGGAAATTTTCTTTTTATTTTTTTCCACTCAGCACTCAGCACTCAGCACTCAGCACTTTTCAATATCCGAGCGAAGCAAGGAATTTTAATGGGACAAAAGGTACATCCGAAAGCGACAAGATTGGGTTACATCCAAGACTGGGATTCCCGGTGGTTTCCGCTTCGGCACGCTCCGCAGCTTCTCGAAGAGGATGAGACAATTCGCCGGCTGATAGCCCAGAGGTTCCCTTTTGCCTCTGTTTCCAAAGTCGTTATCGAGAGGGCGGGCAACTTTTTAAGAGTCATCTTGCACACGGCCAGGCCAGGCATGGTCATTGGCCGCAGGGGCGCCGACATCGAAGGGCTTAAAGCTTTACTTGAGGAGAGAACAGGGCGCAAAACATTTGTTAATGTTTTGGAGGTTAAGAATCCGGAGTTAGACGCCACTTTGGTTGCCCGTGGCATCGTGTTTCAACTGGAGCGCCGCATTAATCACCGGCGAGCCATCAAGCGCGCCATTGAAAGGACAATGGCCCAGGGCGCCGGTGGAATTAAAATAGCGGTAAGCGGGCGTTTGGGAGGAGCCGAAATCGCCCGATTTGAATGGCTTAAGGAAGGCCGCGTGCCCACTTCAACTTTTCGGGCCGACGTTTCCTATGGCTCGGCCGAAGCCATGACGGTGATGGGAAAAATAGGCGTTAAGGTTTGGATTTTTAAGAAAGAATATTTCACGAAAACAAAAGAGGAATTGGTTGAAGAGCTCAAAAAGGTGAAGGCTCAAGAGACCGCTTCCACTGAACCTGCGGATCAGAGATTGCGCGCCCAGGTCGAGGCGGCCAAGAGGGCGCAAGCCCAGGAACAGGCTAAAGAGTCTGTGACAGAAGAAAAGAAGGCCGACTCGCCCGGCGAGGGGTAGCTCTATGTTGATGCCCAAGCGCGTTAAGTACCGCAAGGCCCACAAGCCGATTTTAAAAGGAACAGAGTGCAGGGCTTTAGACATCGCGTTTGGGGAGTTTGGACTTAAGGCTTTGGGTCGGGGCTATTTAGACTCAAGGCAAATTGAGGCGGCTCGCTTGGCCATCGTGCGGGCTTTAAAGAAAGGCGGCAAATTTTGGATCAGGGTTTTTCCAGACAGGCCCGTCACGCGCAAGCCGGCTGAAACGCGCATGGGTAAAGGCAAGGGAGAACCTTCTTATTGGTGTTGCGTGATCCGGCCGGGGCGAGTCCTTTTTGAAATCGAAGGAATTTCGGAAGAAATGGCCAAAGAAGCCTTGACTTTGGCGGGCCACAAGCTGCCATTTCGATCAACGTTTGTTAAGAGGCGGGAATTTTAATGAAACGGCGGGAACAGGAAACTTTAAAAGCCTTGAGCGTTCCGGAACTGGAAAGCGAAATCAGAAAAAGAAAAGACGAGATGCTGCGTTTTGAAGTTTCGAAGTCTTTCCGTAAGGAAAAGAACCCTTTAAGACAACGAATTCTACGGCGCGAGATCGCCCGACTTAAGACATGGGTTCGATCGAAGCCGAGAGCGGAGGCATAATTGTGAGCGCTGATCAAAAAGTGAAGATCGGAAAAGTTGTGTCGGACAAGATGAGCAAGACCCGCGTGGTCGAGGTGACGAGTTCCAAGCGGCACGATCTCTATGAGAAAATTTTGCGCAAGAAAAAGCATTACTATGCCCACGATGAAGGCAACGCTTCCCGCGTAGGCGATCAGGTCGAGATTAGGGAAACCAGGCCCCTTTCGAGACTCAAGCGCTGGCAGGTTTTTCGCGTTATCGGCAAGGCGGGAGGATAGCTCGTGGTTCAACTGCGCTCGATGCTGGAGGTCGCTGACAACACGGGGGCTAGAAAGCTTATGGTGATCCATGTTTATGGCGGGCATCACCGGCAGTTCGCTTCCCTGGGCGACATGGTGGCCTGTTCGGTCAAGCAGGCTGGCGCGGATTCCTCCGTGAAAAAAGGAGAAGTGGTTAAAGCCGTGATCGTTCGAACCAGAAAATCGTGCCGGCGGCCGGACGGAAGTTATGTTCGTTTTGATGATAATGCGGCTTGCGTGGTGGATGCCGAAGGCGAACCCAAGGGCACGCGCGTTTTCGGGCCCATTGCCCGGGAATTGCGGGAGAAGAATTACTTAAAGATCATTTCGTTGGCGCCGGAGGTTGTGTAACAGCATGGCTTTGAGAATAAAAAAGAAGGACACCGTCGTGATTCTGACCGGTAAAGACCGGGGAAAGCGCGGCGAGGTTGTCCGTGTTTTTCCGGAGAAGGACCGCGCGTTGGTTTCCAAGCTTAATTTAGTCAAAAAACATCTGCGTTCAAGAGGGGAAAAGCCCGGCGGCATCCAAACCCTTGAAGCCGCGATACCGCTGGCGCGGTTGCAGTTGGTGTGCCCCAAGTGCAGCCAGCCGGTTAGGCCCAAGACCCAGTTTTTAGAGGACGGTTCGCGGGTTCGTCTTTGCCGCAAGTGCGGAGAGCAGATTTTATGAAGGAAAAATTGATGGCTGAACAAACAACAGTAGCGATTCCGAAAGATTACACCCCGCGGCTTAAAGCCTTATACCGGCAGGTTGTCGTTGAAGAGGTCAAGAAGCGCCACAATCTCAAAAATCCCCTGCAGGTTCCGCGCCTGCAGAAAATCGTCGTGAACATGGGCGTTGGACAAGGCAAAGAGGATGTTAAATATTTTGACCGTATTAAAGAGGATTTGGCCTTAATTACGGGCCAGGCGCCGGATGTGCGCCGTGCCAAAAAGTCCATCGCGGGATTTAAGATCCGGCAAGGAAACCCCATCGGCGCGCGCGTGACTTTAAGAGGAAACCGGATGTGGGAGTTTTTGGACCGCTTGACGTCGGTTGCTTTGGCCCGAATCCGGGATTTTCGCGGCTTGCGCGAAGACGCTTTCGACGAGCATGGAAATTATAATTTAGGCCTTAAAGAGCATCACATATTTCCCGAGGTTGATCTTGAGCAGTCTCCCCGAGCGCATGGAATGAATATCACGATTGCCACCACGGGCCGGGATAAACCGCTGAACCAGACGACTTTGGAACTTTTGGGATTGCCTTTCAGAAAAACGACCGCTAACAAGAAGGGCGGTAACTGATGAATATCGCCGAGCGAAGCGAGGTTTAATATGGCCACAACAGCTTGGATTGCCAAAACAAGAAAGAAGCCGAAATTCGCCGGACGAGCCAAAAATCGGTGCTTCCGTTGCGGACGATCCAGGGCTGTTTATCGGGATTTTGGCTTGTGCCGGATATGTTTCCGGCAAATGGCGCACTTGGGGCAAATTCCGGGCGTACGAAAAGCGAGCTGGTGAGGTAAAGATGGATCCAATCAGCGATATGTTAACGGGAATTAGAAATGCTTTGACGGCGAAAAAGGAGGTCGTCGGCCTGCCTTCTTCCCGCGTGAAAAGAGAAATCGCCCGGATTTTGAAGGAAGAGGGCTTTGTTTCAAATTACAAAGTTTTTGAGGACGGAAAAGCGGGAACCCTAAAAATCCTTTTGCGTTACACGAAAGACAAGGAGCCCGCCATTTCCGGAATTTCCCGAGTATCCAAGCCTTCCTGCCGTATTTATCGTTCTTATAAAAATTTATCCGGCACGACGGCTCGCGGAGCTTATTCGACGGTGGTTCTTTCGACGTCGAAAGGGATTCTGACCGCCCGCCAAGCTAAATCTTTAAAACTAGGCGGAGAAGTTTTGTTGGAGGTATGGTAGTTTTATGAGCCGATTGGGCAAAAGACCCGTAGTTCTTCCGGCCGGCGTCTCGGCGGCTGTTCGCCACGATGACCGAGTCGTTGAAATTAAAGGCCCCAAGGGGACCTTAAAATGGGTGTATCCGGCGGGCGTTAAGGTTTCGCAGGCTGGCGATGGATCCAACCAAGCGATCAGCGTTGTTCCTGAAGCCAAAATCGAAACACTGGAAGGGCCCCAACGGGCTTTGTGGGGACTGACCCGTTCCAAGATAGCAGGCATGGTCGCGGGCGTGGCGCAGGGTTTTACCAAAACCTTGGAAATTCAGGGAGTTGGATACAAAGCGCGGCTGGAAGGTCACAAATTGGTTTTATCTTTGGGCAACAGCCATCCTATTAATTTTGAAATTCCGTCCGGAGCAACGATCACGGTTGACCCCAAGCAGACATTGTTGACCATTGCCGGGTCGGATAAAGAGTTGGTGGGCCGCGTGGCCGGCGTTTTAAGGGCCTTGAAGCCCCCGGAACCTTACAAGGGCAAGGGCATACGATATGCCGGAGAGCACATCATACGCAAAGCAGGCAAGGCGGCCGCAACGGCCGGCACCGGCGCTAAAAAATAGTTTTTAGAGGACATGATGAAAAGAGACAACGCACTGATCAGAAAATGGCGGGTAGCTAAAAAGATTCGCGGCACAAACGCGCGGCCGCGCCTTTCGGTCGCCATTACTTTAAACCATATTTACGCTCAAATTATTGATGACAACCAAGGGGTTACCTTGGCGTCGGCCTCCACTTTTTCGCGAGAGTTGGCCCGCAGTTTGAATAGCAAGGATAATAAGCAGGCCGCTAAAGCGGTTGGCGAGCTGATTGCCAAGAAGGCCGTGGAAAAAGGAGTTACCGAGGTGGTTTTTGATCGAGGCGCCAGGCGCTATCATGGCCGCATGCGAACTTTGGCCGAGGCGGCCAAAGAAGGGGGAATAAAATTTTAATGTTGACCGAAAAAGATAAAGATTTTGAGAGCGCCATGGAAACCCAGCCGCCGGAAGAATTGGGCGTTTCCGCGGATGTGGTTGACGATGACAAGGAAGAAGCGGTTGTCGCCACGCAATCAGCAGTTTTGCCCGGCGGAGTTTTCAAGGAGACGGTTGTGGCCATTAATCGAGTGGCCAAGGTGGTTTCGGGCGGAAAGCGATTGGCATTTTCCGCCGTGGCCGTGGTCGGCGACGGAAACGGCCAGGTGGGTGTCGGCAAGGGCAAGGCCAGAGATGTCCAAAATTCCATTTTAAAAGCGGTCAACCAAGCTAAAAAACATTTGGTTCGAGTTCCGTTGAAAAATTCGACCATCCCGGTGGCCATCGTGGGCACGTTTGGCGCGGCGCGCGTTCTTCTGCGCCCGGCCGCTCCCGGAACCGGAGTTATTGCCGGCGGACCGGTGCGCGCCGTTGTGGAGGCGTGCGGCATTAAAGATATTTTGACCAAGAGCCTGGGAACATCGAATATTCATAATGTGCTCTACGCTACCATATCGGCTTTAACCAATTTAAGAACAAAAGAGGAAGTTGCCAGAAAACGAGGAAAGAAACCCGAGGATATTTAAAATGAGCGTTAACTTGTCAACACTAAAACCCGCGCGCGGTTCCAAACACCGTCGTAAAATTTTGGGCCGAGGCGAGGGTTCCGGACACGGCCAGACATCCACCAGAGGAATGAAAGGCCAGCGTTCGCGTTCCGGAGACGGACGGCGGATGGGTTTCGAAGGCGGCCAAATGCCGCTGTTGCGCCGCATTCCCAAGCGGGGATTCAATAACGCTGTTTTTAAGAAACATTATGCCATCGTTAACCTGAACCTTTTGGACAAAATATTCGCGTCGGGAGACCAGATAACACCCGAGGAGCTGCATAACCGAGGAATCATACGGGATCCCGGTCTTCGCGTTAAAATTTTGGGCGAAGGCAGTTTAACCAAAAAGCTTCACGTGGCCGTTCACGCGGCCAGTCGGAGCGCCGAGCAAGCTATAACTAAAGCCGGCGGCCGGTTCGAGGCTATCCGGCCCTCTTAGGGGTCGCGTCACAATAATATGACCAATTTGGAGGCCCAGATTTGAGCCAAATGCTAGGCGCGACGAGGGCGCATGCTTGTAAAGCATGTAACCGAGGAGCAACGACGCAGTTGGCCAAAGATGGGCCTCCCCGAAGGGCCAGGGCACTGTTGGGCTGCGACTTTGCCAAATTTTTCTCACGTACATTACATGTACGCAGCGAAAAATTTGGCTTCGTCTCGCTCCAACATTGCCCTGGCAAATTGGTCATATTATTGTGACGCG
>JACQJO010000002.1 GCA_016205025.1 Elusimicrobiota bacterium | reverse complement strand
CTGGACGACAATAGAAGAAATTTTAGTTCAGAAGAAAACGAGACCCCGTAGCAAGAGAAAAAAACGGGTCATGGGATGGGCTTCCTTTGCCCGGGTTGCAGGAGGGAAAAAGTATCTGAGAAATTAACTTAGCGGGGATGAAGGCCCAGGATATTTTGCGGCGGCGTGACTACAGTTAATGCATGACAAAAATTTTTTATTCGTTATTGACGTTGATTTTATTTTCCCCTCAACTGTCGCTGGGGTGGGGCGTGAAGGGCCATCAGATCGTGGCCCTGATCGCCCAAGAACGCTTAAGCCCCAAGGCTAAAGAAAAGATCGCGGCCATTTTGGGTCCCGGCGTCGGTTTGGGTGATATAGCCGTATGCGCCGATGAAATCAAGAGGGTGCCGGCCGACTGCGCCGGCGCATTCGAGTTGCCTGCCATGCCGGAGAGCTCCCCCTGGCATTATGTCAACGTCCTGGTGCACGAATCTCCCCGCGAGATTTATTTGAAACTGCAATCTTCTTATTACTGCAATCAAGGGGGCTCAAAAAATTGCGTTGTTGACCAGATTGGGGAAGACCTCAAAGTTCTTAAATCCCGCCGGGCGGCCTTGATTGAAAATCAGATAGCCCTGATGTTTTTGGTCCATTTCGTGGGGGATATTCATCAACCCCTTCACAGCGCCGCGGAGTTGGCGGCTGACGCAGATAATGACAAAGGCGGCCTTAAGAAAACGGTTTGGTTGGGAAGAAAAACAAATCTTCACGCGGCCTGGGACAGCCTGGTGCTGGCCCGCGAGGAACTCCAGGGGGTTGATCCTGAAAGCTTGGCTGAAGAGCTGGCCGGTCAAATCACGGATGAAGACGCGGCCTCCTGGGTTAACGGCGACATTGCCTTGCAGTCGGCTTATGAAAGCACGCTGTTGGCCCGCAACATCATTTATCCCCGCTATCATCGTGACGCCGCGGATGGGGGCCGCGTTGTTTTGGGCAGGGATTATCAAGACGAGATGTCCCCCATTATCCGCTTACGCTTGAAGCAAGCCGGAGCGCGGCTGGCCCACCTGATCGAGAAAGCCCTTGATTGATTTCGCAGTTTTTATCTGTTAGGGTTAATTGACGTTTTAGTGTTCCAGTTTTTTAAATGAGAGGATAAAGCCATGCCTTTTGAAGACACGATGTTTCTGAAAAATTCGGTGGATGTGTTGAGTTTTTTTGATGTCGAGCAGCTGCGCAAAATCACGCCGGACATCACCCGCGCTAAGTATAAGAAGGACCAAACCGTTCTTTTATCCGGAGAGTTCGCCAGCAGTTTTTATATCGTTAAAAACGGCAGTGTCAATGTTTTTACCAAGGACAACCCCAAGGTTCCTTCCGCGACGCTTAAAAAAGGAGATTTTTTCGGAGTGATGTCCATCCTCCAGGGCTTGGCCTCCAGCGTGGCGATCAAAGCCGCTGAAGACATGACCGAGGTGATCGAGGTCCCTTTGAATTCTTTCCAAAAACTTCTTGACATGCAGCCCCTTCTCAAAAACGCCCTGATCAAAAAAGTCGAGGATCGGGTTAAGGCGAATCAGCCTAACCCGCCCGCTCCGCCATCTCCCAATCCTTAGCCAGGGCGCGCTAATTTTGCAGAGCAAAAATTAGCGGGTGATGGGAATCGAACCCACGTCTGCTGCTTGGGAAGCAGCCATACTGCCATTGTACTACACCCGCGATTTCCCTCGGAAAAGCGAGCTAATTCTATCAAACGGCTACAGGGGCAGTGATCGGATTCGTCATCGTGGTTAATTCCGTCATTGGCTATTTTGGAATAGATTTTTATTGCACTGGATAACTTCTGTAACACAAAGCTAGGCGTTCTTTGTATGTTTTTTCTACCCTGTCGGCAACCTCTAGGGGAAGTTTACAATCGGGGTCGTCATCGCCTTTTTGTCTACAAAAATCTGCCCAATGCTTTAGGTAGAGTTTTCGTTCCCAACTCAAACAATCTGCGCGATTGGACTTAGTTTCCGATATCTTTCTCTTAGCTTCTTCTTTTTCTTGTTGCCGGATGTCTATTTTTTGTTGCGCTATTCTCGGAAGAAAAATAACGAGGTAGTAGAAAATGGAAAGACTGCCGAGCACAATTCCAACGCAAGCGCATATTTTTAGTACCGTATTTAAATTGAGCCTGCTAAGATTCATTTGACCCCTTATTGCCTTTTGTAAATATTGAAAGAATACAAAGCTCACCCCTTTTTAAGTTCTTTTAAACAGGCGGCGGCGTCCCAAACGGCGAATGGAAACTTGTCTCGATATTTGTGGAAGTGCCTGCGGTTCTCAGAAACAATGGCCTGGGCGCCTACAAATTCGGCATAGGCCCCGATAAATGCGTCGCCAGGCTTTAGACCGATAGATTCGTATTTGGCGAACAGGTTGGCGGGAATAAGGTAATCGTCGTCAACCGTAGTCAGAGATTGGGCGTACGCAATGAATGGGCGCATAAGCTCTGCAGGGATGTTGCGCCGCACTTCTTCGACGATTGTTTGGCAGATGCGAATTTGATGGCGTTCGCAAGAATTCTCCAGAAGGGTCAATAGTTCAATGGCGGGCTGGTATTTTTCGCGGCCAAAGGCGAAAAGATACTCGTTGGTATCAATGACGAGAAGCAAGGCGTTCTTTCCAGAGGTCTTCGCGGGTTTTTCTTATGCGTTCAAGGGCTTTTTCAACTTCTTTCGCGGTAAGAATTTTGGTTTCCCCTTTTTCAAGGGCAGCATTTATTTGATCCATGACCTTTTTGGCGTGCCTTTTTTCTGTCTTGGGCATTGGCTTTTTCTCAATAGTCCTCATAAATAGATTATAGGAAATAGGCCTAAAATGCCAGAGGCTACAAATGTTAACGGTGGGTCAGAGGGGGAGCATTGGAATTAGCTGGCCGTTCTGGGGGGTCCCCGTCTTGTTCGGTGGAGGTGATCGTTTTGGTGATCGGCAAGAGGTTGGATTAGGGTCAAAGAGAGCCCAAGAAGACTAATCCGCTAAGCGGGCGGTTCCACGCTTGTTCAAAAGATTTCCAGGCGGTTTCCCAATTTTCAGCCGTAAAAATTTGATGCCTTAGCAGGGCGGCGTTGGGTGAACCCTTGGCGTACCAGACCAGATGCTTTTTGATTTGAAAAGCGACTTGGTGTTCTGGGGTGTATTTGAGCATCAGGTCGCGGTGCCTGGTGATAACGCGCCATTTGTAAGCTTTTTTGGCTTGTTCGCCCAAGCTTTCGAAATTAGGGTCAAAAATCCAGGGTTGCCCCAGGGCGCCGCGTCCGATCATGACCGATTGGCAGCCGGTTTCTTTCATCATACTCTGGGCGTCCCGCTGGTTTTTGACGTCGCCGTTTCCGGTGACCGGGATTTTGACGGCATCAACGACATCGCGAATAATATCCCAGGGCGCTTTGCCGGTGAATTGCTGGGAGCGGGTTCGCGGGTGCACCGTGACCGCGTCAACGCCCTCGGTTTCGGCGATTTTGGCGATCTCAACGGCATTTAAACGTTCTTGGTCCCACCCACCTCTGATTTTGATGGTGAAAGGAATGCGGATCGCCCGCCGGATGCTTTTAAAAATTTCGGCCGCTTTTAAAGGATCACGCATTAAAGCGGCGCCCTTGCCTTGCTTGGTGACCTTGGGAACCGGGCATCCCATGTTGAGATCAATGATATCAGCGCCCACGCTTTCGAGCTTCTTGGCGGCTTGGGCCAAGTTTTCCGGATTTTCGCCTAAAAGCTGCATCGCAATGGGCCGCTCTTCGGCAAGATAAAAAGCCAGCCGCAGGGTCCTTTCGTTTTCTCTCATCAGGGCTGTGGCGTCAATTTCTTCGGAAGTAACCATGGCGCTGCCGCATTCTTTGGCGATGAGGCGAAAAGGCGCGCTGCTGATATCCGCCATGGGCGCCAATCTTAAGGGAGAGGTTAGAGCAACCGGGCCAATGCGCATAATAACTCCTTATTTTACTGCCGATCTTCCCATTTATGCCGGCCCATTTTTGAAAGACCAAAAAGTCAATGTGCAATAATTCTGGAGTGCTGCGCAGATTCAGGTTTTTTCTTGGACTTAGCGTTTTGTTGTTAGCGGTTGCCGGCATCAGCAAGGCTTGGGCCGACTGCACCGGTCTGGGAGCGAGCTACTATATAGACGCCACCTCCGGCAATGATTCTAACAGCGGTTTAAGCGCGGGCCTGGCTTGGAAAAGCATCGGAAAGTTTAATTCGTTCACCTTTAATCCCTGTGACAATATTTTTCTCAAACGGGGAGAAACCTGGAAAGAAGAGATGGTTTTGCCCTCTTCGGGTACGGCCGGCCGGCCTATTGCAATCAGCGCTTACGGTAACGGCAATAATCCTGTCATTGACGGCAGTGACATTTTTACGGGCTGGATACTGGAAACAGGCGCCATTTACAGAAAAGCCGGCGTTGCACCTTCGGCAGGGCAGGCCGGCATTGTTATCCAGGATAATGCGCCGCTTATTTACCGAAGTTGGAATACGGATGTTGCCACGACTTTTTCTACTGCCACGGCAGGCTCCTTCGCATTCGATTACAACACAAACATTATGTATGTTTGGGCAACAGATGACGCTGATCCCGACACGCATACGATTCATATCGCTACGCGCAACTACTGCGTTCAAGCTGCCTCAATTAGCTATGTCAATATCGAAAATATAACGTTGCAGCGTGCGGCATTTCACTGCGCGAGGTTCGCTTCCGTGGATAATATTCATATCAACAGCGTGGTTTTGAGTCAATGCGGGGGCCGGTATCTGCCGGGGGCCGGGTTGTCGGCGGGTAACGGTGTTGAGTGGCAGGATGCAACAACGAACAGCTCATTGACCAATTCCAGCGTTGTCGAAATGTTTGATACCGGAGCGAGCCCTCAAATGAATAATTCCAATTTTGTGATGGACAATTTGACCATTTCAAATAATGTCTTTGATTTAAATGGTATGTGGGGGGTCGAGGTCAGTATCCCTCTGGCCTATTCCAACTCCAGCATCCGAAACATCACCATTGCCAACAATACGGTCAAGCGCACGGGAAAGGGCTGGTCCAGCAGGGGCGGAACCGGTGTTGGGATTTTTAACGCGACATCCGGGACTCAAATCGAGAACGTAATGGTGAACAATAACACGATCGCTGATAATTTAAAAAGCGGAATCTTGGTAACTGGCCACAGCGGGCCTGTCACTATTTCACGAAATGACATTCATAACAACGGCGAAGACGGCATATTTCTTTATGACAACACGGCCGCAAGCAATTTTGACGCCAGGGTTAACTACAACCTTGTTTACAGTAACTCCAAGCTGGCGGGTGGTTGGGCAGGGTTGCGCTATTACGCGCCTTTTGGCAGAGGTTATCAGATTTACAATAACACCTTTTATGACAATGGTGATTTTACCCTTAGCAATCCCAATGTCGCGATTCTGGATAATGCCAGTACCGGAACTATTAAAAATAATATTTTTTATGGCATTGCTGGTTTGGCTTTTTTTGCCAGCGTGAGCATTTCTACTATGGCTAGTTTTGATCACAACCTTTACTGGAGTCCCAGCGCGTTTACGATTTATTACAACGGCAGTCTTTACAGCAATAGCCAATTCCCCGCTTACCAGGCGGCTGTCGGCGCCAATGAGGGGCATGGGCTGGCCGCAGATCCCTTATTGATCAATGCTGCTGCGGGATCGTTTGGCTTGCGGCACGGTTCGCCGGCTATAAATGCGGGAATTGAGGTGGGGCTCACTTCTGATTTTTCGGGAACACCGGTGTCCCGCGGGGCAAGGCCGGACATCGGTGCTCTTGAGTTTTGGCAGGCGGATACAAGCAGCCCTCTTTCCATGGTGAAGGTGTTGTCTTTGCCCTTGTGTCTTTTGACGCGAATTTTGAAGAAAGTCGGTTTCGGCGTTAGGCCATTGGGCTCAAAATCGAGCCGGTACGGCTCTTGCCGGTTTTGCCCTTCCCCCCTTTAAGCAGCTTGCTTGTCCTTGCGAAACTTCCTTTTCGGGGTTACGCTTATTACGCAAGGAGGACAAGATGGAATTCTTCGGTAAGACCAAAAAAGATGAGGTCGCAACACCGGGCCAGCCCAGGGTTTTTTCAAATCTGCAGGAGAATTACACCGACAGCATAGGCCGCGTAGTCCAGGGGGGCGAGGATTCTTCCGCTCTGGTAGTTCAGATGGCGGACTCCGTTTTGGACTCCGCCATCAAAGAGAGGGCTTCCGACATCCATATCGAGCTTCACGGCGAGCAGATGAAGGTCCGGTTTCGCGTTGACGGCTTGCTTGAAGATTACATTCACGGACCGTCTCATCCCAATTTTCCTTTGAACGTGCGTTTCAGGATTTTGGCGGGATTTGATCCCACCCCCCCCAATCCTTTCCGCGTTGAGGACGGCCGTTTTATGAAGAACGTAACGGGGCGGCCCGTTCAATTTCGCGTTTCTTCTTTCCCAACCGTTGACGGCGAGAAATTAGTTTTGAGGGTCATGGACCACGCCGCCATCGGTCTTCCATTAGAGCAGGTCGGATTTTTGCCGGATGATTTAACTTTGATGGCCAAGCTGATTCAGAGCACCTACGGCATTATTTTCGTTACCGGCGCCACGGGTTCCGGAAAAACCACCACGCTTTACGCCATGTTGCAGCGTTTAAACAGAAAAGAAACCAATATTATGACGTTGGAAGATCCGGTGGAGTATCGTTTAGACGGCATGAATCAAGCTCAAATCAGCGCGCGAACCGGGTTCACTTTTGAAGAAGGACTGCGCGTAATCTTAAGGCAAGACCCCAATGTCATTATGGTGGGCGAAATCCGCGATGCTTCCACCGCCGAAATCGCGATGCGCGCCAGCTTGACCGGTCACTTGGTTTTAACCACCCTTCATACCATCAACGCCACCGCGGTTATCGAGCGCTTGTTTGAAGTCGGCATGCCGCCCTATTTGATGACGTCGTCTATTTTGGGAGCCATCGCGCAGAGGCTGGTCAGAAAGCTTTGCGTGCATTGCGCCCAGCCGACCAATCCTCCCACGCAGGAGCAGTTGCAGGCCAGCCTTCCCTGGATGACCAAAGAGGAGGCCGATCAGGTGTATAAAATTTTGCAGCAACCCACGGCTCAATTTAAACAGCCCATGGGTTGTTCCAACTGCGGGGGCCGGGGTTACGTCGGCCGGTTGGGCATTTTTGAAGTCATGCATTTCAATGAAGCTTTGAGAAACCATACCTTAAACAGATCGTCCGGAGAGGTGATCCGGAATTCCGCTATTCAGAGCGGCATGCGCACCCTCTGGATGGACGGAGCGGCCAAGGTGGCGATGGGTGTGACCACGTGGGATGAGGTCATGCGCGTCACCAAGGCTATGCTGTAAAAGACAGTATAAGAGTAGGCCTTCCCTTCTTAATATGATGTGCCCTGCCATGCCTGTAGGTTTTTATTATTTAGGTCTTTTTTACTGCGCCGCGATTTGGGGGGCCACCTTTTATCTTGTCAAAGACGCCCTTTCCAGCGTTGACCCGGTCGTTTTGGTGGGGTATAGGTTTTTATTGGCGGCCTTATGTTTGACTCCGTGGATGGTACCAGGTACCAAATGGCCATTTTCGTCCATTTGGTACCTGGTACCATCCGGTTGGGGTATCCTGAAAGAGGCGGCGGTGCTGGCTTTTTGGCTGACGCTGCTTTATATCACGCAGACTATCGGACTTCGCTACACTAGCGCTTCCAATTCCGGTTTCATTACCGGCCTTTTCGTGCTGTTTGTCCCTCTGATTTTACGCTTCCTTTTTGGCCAACCTGTTTTGGCGATCCAGTGGGCCGCGGTTGGCCTGGCTGTTTTGGGCCTCTGGATTTTAACCGGCGGCATCCGGGAGTTTAACTTAGGCGACGGGTTGACCATTTTGTCGGCCCTGGCTTATGCCAGCCATCTTTTAATGACGGACCGGTATGTCCGCCGGGATTTAGACATTCCCAGCCTTTCTTTTCACCAATTTTGGATGACCGGTCTTTTTTGTTTGACGTTGGCCGGCATTTCCGGCAGTTCTTTCGGCATTAGTTCCGCAAAAGGCGCATGGGTTATTCTCTTTTTAGCCCTTTTCCCCACCCTGACCGCCTTTTTTATCCAGATGACGGCTCAAAAATATATCGCGCCGCTTAAGGTTTCCCTCATATTTTCCCTGGAACCCGTATTCGCGGCTATGTTTGCGTGGACGCTGGGCGCGGAGGAATTCCGTTTAATAGGCGTTTTAGGCGGCGGTTTGATTGTGACGGCTATGGTCCTGACTGAATTTGCCAGGTATAGAAACGTCCGAATTAATAATTAGACAGTTAGGATTTAATCGTTGGCGATGACGGTATTTTTGGTCCTGGCCGAGGCTCTTCAAGCTGATTCTTAAGCTTCTCTTTGATCGAGTACACCAGAGGTTTTTTAGGCGAAAGCTGCGGCGTTATATCCTTTAGGTTTTTGCAAAATTCAGCGCGGCTTTCATCCGGCGCCGCCGGGTAGGAGCAGGAGAAGATCAGGAGCACATCTTTCAGTTGCAGTTGCAATCCAACGGATTCGAGCTGTCCCGATGGCAGGAAGTAATACAGTGCATATTCCATAATGCCCCCGATTGGTCCTTGGGAACGAATGACGGTTTGCTTTAAGAAAATTTTTTCGTCATCAAGAACGCCGAGATCAGTTTTTTCCAGTTGAGATTCGGAACTCAACGATGTGTCCTCGATAAAACTGTGAACATAGCGCGTGACGCGAGAGTTAACAGTTCTGCCCTGCTTGTCCATCCCAAATACAACGGCCCCTGTTTTAAGGATGCCTTTGCGGATTGTTTTCTCCATGATGGATCTGATGTTGCCGGCAATAGCGGCGGGAATTTCATTGGGAGCAATAGTTCCCGGTTTTTTTCCTTCGGACTCAACGGCCTGCACGACCGGAATTCTTAACCCTTCGAGATTATTTTTAGCCCAGCCCGGATTCGCGCTGGTTGAAAAAATCACGGCCGTTAATAGATTGGTGTACTTTGTCATTTTTGCCCCCTTAGCTTTGCGGATATGGATAAATTTGACGCGGTTTTAGCCGCAAGTCGAGCTTACTCGTCCATCGGGGGTGTCGCCAGGGCCCAGGGTCCCTGTTTGGATTAGGACTTTTGTCGATTTCTAGAGAGATTTAGCGGTTAATTAGATTTAGGAACTCGGCGCGGGTGGTGGGGCAGTCCTTGATTTTGCCGAGGTAGGCGCTGGTGATCATTTCAGAGCCTGTGGCCTTGGCGCCGCGCATTTCAAGGCACATGTGCCGTCCTTTGATTAAAACCCCGACGCCCAAAGGATTTAATTTAGCTTCAACCGTTTGAGCAATCTGGTTGGTCAATCGCTCTTGAAGCTGAAGCCGTCGGCTGAAAACCTGCACGATTCTGGGAATCTTGGAAAGTCCGATAATTTTTTCATTGGGGAGGTAAGCCACGCTCACTTTGCCGCTAAAAGGCAGAAGGTGGTGTTCGCATAGGGAATGAAAGCTGATGTCTTTGACTAAAACCAGACCGGTATTGCCCTCGGCCGGATAAATGGCGCCATTAATAAGAGCGTCGATGTCTTGATTGTAACCGCCGGCCAACTCGGAGATCGCCCTGGCGAATCTTTCCGGCGTTTTCTTAACGCCGCGGCGATTGGGGTCCTCTCCAATTAACTCAAGGAGCTCTCTGGCTACATCCGGAATAGAGCGAATTTTTTGTGTTTCCAGCATGGTTCTAGACATTGACCGCTAATTCAACCAAATTTTTGGGAAGAGCGAAATTAACGTCTTCTCTTTCAAAAATTGTTTCTTCGACGTTGTATCCCTTGTCCTTAAAATAGAGCGCCACGTCCTGAACTAAGCTTTCGGGCGCGCTGGCTCCGGCGGTCAACCCGAGGCTTGTTTTTCCCACCCAGTCCTCTTGGCGGATGTCGGCCGCGCCGTCAATCAGGCGCGCTTTGATCCCCAGGCTTTCGGCCACTTCGCAGAGCCGGTTGGAATTCGAGCTATTGGCCGACCCGATCACGTAAATAAGTTCGGGCTGGTAAGCCGCGGCAAGCAGTTTGACGGCGGCTTGCCGGTTCGATGTGGCGTAGCAGATGTCTTCCTTGGCGGCTGTTTGCAACTGCGGCATGCGCGTTTTTAAAACATCGATAATTTTTTGGGTGTCATCCACAGAAAGCGTGGTTTGAGTCAGGACAACGATTTTTCCGGAAGCGACTGGGATTTTTTGAGCCTCTTCTTCGGTTTCGACGATGCGGATATGTTCGGGGGCTTCGCCTAAAACCCCGACGGCTTCCTCATGATTTTTGTGCCCGATATAAAATATTTTATAACCGTTTTTTACAAACCGTAAAACTTCGCTATGGACTTTGGTGACCAGCGGACAGGTGGCGTCAATGGCGTTTAAGCCGCGTTTTTCGGCGGCTTCGTGCACCTGCGGAGAAATGCCGTGAGCCGAAAAAATAACGGTTTGATGATCCGGAACTTGACCCAGTTCATCGATAAAAACGACGCCTTTTTTTCTGTAGGCTTCAACGACTATTTTATTGTGCACAATTTCTTTGCGC
The DNA here is from genome assembly GCA_016205025.1 of Elusimicrobiota bacterium. Classification (GTDB taxonomy): domain Bacteria; phylum Elusimicrobiota; class Elusimicrobia; order JACQPE01; family JACQPE01; genus JACQJO01. The sequence continues at coordinate 72,570 of JACQJO010000002.1, read as the reverse complement.
ACATAGATAGGCGGCGGAAAGTTTGTTAGAGCCACGTCTAGAATTTCGATGGCGCGCTCCACCCCGGCGCACCAGCCGCGGGGAGCAACAATGAAAAGCTTCTTGGAGGGGTGAGGGGTGAGGGGTGAGGGGTGAGCAGGAGAAAAAATCATTACTTTTTAATTTGCGTTGGACAGATATTCCAGCAGGGTTCTTACGATGGCGCCGGTTCCCCCCGGCGGGCAGGTGGGGATGTCCGTATCGGTCCAGGCGGTGCCCGCGACGTCAAGGTGCGCCCAGGGCGCCGAGTCCACAAACTCTTCCAAAAACAGTCCGCCGATAATGGTGCCCGGTTCGGTAGCGCCCCGGGTCGAAATATTGGCCCAATCGCCCACCTTGCCGCGGATGCGGTCTTTATATTCCTGGGCCAAGGGAAGCTGCCAAATTTTTTCACCAGAAATTTTCGAGGCCGCAATCAGTTCCTGGGCCAGTTTTTCGTTGTTGGCCAGCAAGCCGGTGATTTTGTCTCCCAGCGCGACCAGCACGGCTCCGGTTAAAGTGGCGACATCAACGATGGCATCGAGTTTCTGTTTAGAGGCGAAGGCTAGGGCGTCGGCTAAAACCACGCGGCCTTCGGCATCGGTGTTTAAAATCTCGATTGTTTTACCGTTATAAGCTTGGATCACGTCGCCGGGCTTATAGGCGTTGTTGCCCGGCATATTTTCCGTGAAGGGCGCGAAAGCCTGCACCTCAACGGGCAGTTCGAGCTTTTCGGCCGCTTTAAGGCAGGCTAAAACCGTAGCGCCGCCTGCCATGTCCATTTTCATGGTGAGCATGTGGTTGTAGGGCGTTTTGATGTTTAAGCCGCCTGAATCAAAAGTGATTCCTTTGCCTACCAGACCTATTTTTTTCTTGGGGTTATTTTTTGGTTTGTAAACAGCGTGAACGAAGACCGGTTCATTGACCGAGCCGGCATTGACTCCCAGGACGGCGTTCATCCCCATTTTTTGCAGTTCCGCTTTGGTGTAGATACGCACGCTGATCTGTTTGGAGCCGAGCGACTTGGCTGTTTTGGCCAGGTCCAGGGGGCGCTTGCGGCTGGGCGGTTCATTGACCAGATCGCGCGTGAAGTTGACGGCTTCGGCTAAAATTTGGCCTTTTTTAATTCCGGTTTTAACGGCTTCCACCTCTTCCGGTTTTTCAACAACTAGGGTGACTTTTTTGAGAATGTCTTTCTTGTCCGCGTCGCTGGATTTGTGCTTGGCATAGCGATAACTGGCTAAAATCGCGCCCTCGGCGGCTGCTTGCGCCAAAATGGTTAAAGAAATTTTTTCAGGCCAGCGGGGAATATCCACCCAAATGGCATCCGTTTGTTTCAAGGACGCTTTGATTGCGGCGGCGACCGCGTCGCGGAAAGAATCGGCCTTGGCCTCTTTCTTGCGGCCCAATCCTGCCACCACCAGGCGCGTCACGGGTTCGCCTTTTTCCGGATAGTGGATCAAGATTTCGGCGGGTTTTCCCTTGAAATTTTCGCGCTGGGCGATTTCTTCAAGCCCTTTTTCTTTGCGCGCGTCAAGCCATCCTTCGGCGTCCAGCCGTTCGGGTTCCCAGGCAAAAAGAACCAGGGAATCTTTTTCTCCCTTAAAACGGGACCGGTCAAGGCAATCAATAGTTAAAGACATGGTTTCCTCCGCTTATGCGCTTATCAGGATTGAACAATTTTGAGTTCCAGGGGGGCTTTGGCGTTTAAGGTGCTGATTTTGGCCGCCAGGCGCTTAGCGATGGTTTCGTAGATTTTTGAAACGGGATGATCCGGGTTTGAAGCGCTAATGGGAGCGCCTTTCTCCGCTAAGCGGCAGATTTCGCCATCCAGCGGAATTTGGCCGAGAAGCTCCACTTGGTAATCTTTTTGCAGGGTTTCGCCGCCGCCCTCGGTGAAAATTTTGGTGGATTTTTGGCAGTGCGGACACATGAATCCCGACATGTTTTCGATGACGCCTAAAACGTTAGTTTTGGCTTTTTCAAACATCCGTATGGTTTTGCGCACGTCCGAGAGAGCCACGGTTTGCGGAGTGGTCACGATCACGCATCCGGTTAAAGGAACGTTTTGCACCAAAGTGATCTGAACGTCTCCGGTTCCGGGCGGCAGGTCAATAACGAGGTAGTCGGTTTCCCCCCATTTGACATCATGCAGAAACTGGGTCAGGGCGCCGTGAAGCATGGGGCCCCGCCACATGACGGGATTGTCGCCTTCCAAAAAAAATCCCAAAGACATCAGCTTGACGCCGAAATTTTCAGGCGGTGTCATTTTGTTGTTTTCATCCGGAATCAAGGCGGCCCGATCAATACCCAGCATCTGGGGTTGGTTGGGGCCGTAAAAATCGGCATCTAAAAGACCGACCCTGGCGCCCAGACGCGCCAGCGTGGCGGCCAGGTTGACCGCGACGGTAGATTTGCCTACGCCGCCCTTGCCGCTGGCAACCGCGATGATATTTTTGATATTCGGCAGTTCGAGTTGTCCCATGCGGCTGTCTTTGTAGGTTTCTGATTTCATGTTAACCGCGACCTGGGTGACGCCCGGCACGCCTAGAACGGCTTGGCGGGCCTCTTCCTGGAGCTGATCTCTAACCGGGCAGGCCGGGGTTGTTAAGACAAAATCAAAGGAGACACTCCCCTTGTCTATGGTTAGATTTCGGATCATCCCCAAAGACACTATGTCCCGGTGAAGATCAGGATCTTGAACCTGGGATAAGGCTTCGAAAATGTCGTTTTGGTCGGGCATGCCATTCATTTTACCAAGATCGGAGTCTCCTGTCCTAAGGGCGCACCGCTTATTTCCGTGGGGCCTCTTATTGCTGTAAGGGTAAGAAGACCCAGTGAACCCTAGGACTTTAGTCCCTGGTTTTTCGGCAGGCCCCTGGGGATCATCCCCGCTAAGTTAACTCAAATTTCCCTCTACAGGGTATTTCTGGTCAAAAGCCAGGGACACAGCGAAAACCCCTTATTTTAAGACGTTTTTATACGTTCAGAAAGAATTAAGTTAGCAGGGATGCCCTGGGGATACTTACTAAGGTGAAAAACAATATTTTTTTGGGTCTTGCCGCCCGGTTCGCTTGGTTGTTCCTGCTTATTGGCCTTAACCGGCCGGTCAACGTCGAAGGCTTTGCCCTTGATTTTGCGGTTGATCCCGCTTTTCTTGATTTTCCCCCCGAAGATGAGCGATACCACAATTTTAAAGAGACGCGGGAAGAACTCCGGAAGCTTGAGGCTGCTAATCCCCGTGTTTCCGTATTTTCCATCGGCCAGACCCATGAGGGCAGGTCCATTGATGTTTTGCGGATCAACAGGGCTAAAAAAGGAGACGCCCCCGATAACCGGCCGGGTATTTTGTTCACCGCGGCTCACCACGCCCGGGAGCATTTGACGACGGAAATCACGTTACTCTTGGCCCGCTACCTGGTCCGGGGGTATTCCCAAGATAAGAATTTAAAATCCCTTCTCGATGAGCGCGATATTTTTATTGTGCCCATGCTTAATTCCGACGGCGTGGAATACGACATCGAAGACGGAACGTATCGTTCTTGGCGCAAAAATAGAAGGCCTTCGGAAGAGGACGCTTTTGGCGTTGATCTAAACCGCAACTATAGTTACCAGTGGGGTCCGAGCGGCCGTTCCTCTGCCGATCCTGCCGACGAAAACTATCATGGTCCGGGTCCTTTTTCGGAACCCGAGACGCAGGCCGTGAAAAATTTTATTGAAACGCATAAAAATATACGGATTATTCTCGATATTCACAGTTCGGGAGAGCAGATCCTTTATCCCTGGGCGCACACCCTGGATCCGATCGCCAATTCCAGGGATCGCGAGGTTTTTGAAACAATGGCCCGGATTATGTCCCGGTGGAATGGGTATAAGGCTATGCAGTCAAGCGGGCTTTATATTTACTCCGGTGATTTTGGGGACTGGGCTTACGGCGAACACGGGATATTCTCTTTTTCTTTTGAGCTGCCTCCCAAGCGACAAGAAGATGCGCAAAAAATGTTTTATCCCGGCAGCGGCGTCATTGACGGCGTTTTTCAAACCAACATCAACCCCTTTCTTTATTTAATTGCCATGGCCAAGGATCCCTACGAGGCGTTATCTAAAAAATCCACGGTTCCGAAGATACGAAAAAGAAATTTTTTACCCCTTCAGGATCACAGTGCGGCTTTGCAGGTTTTTGGCGGGGTCAGACCTTAGGACTAGCGGCAATTTCTTGCCAACCTTTTTTTGGTGGTTTAAAGCCCCAAGAGTTTCACTTTGATCGGGCATTGCTCTCTGTTTTGCCAAGTCCGCGAGTCGTTCCGGATTATTTGCGGTTCACGCTGGGAGTGGCCAAGGTGTACTTTATGAGAGCGTAGATGACGGAAAAAATAACCCACCAGCGTATTTTTTTGCCCTCGGCGTAGGTTCTTCCTTGATAGGAAACGGGTACTTCGTAAATGCGCCAGCCTTGTTTGGCCATTTTGACCGTGATTTCGGGCTCGAAGTCGAAACCTTTGGATTGCAGGGGAATTTTTTTAATGGCTGAAGATTTAAATACTTTATAGCCGGCCATCATGTCGGTCAGGTTAAGATCCGTTGCGATGTTGGAAATCAGGGTCACGATTTTATTGCCCACCATATGCCAAAAGAAAAGAACGCGGTGAGATTGACCCAGAAAACGGGATCCAAGCACGACATCCGCGACGTCGCGTTCAATGGGATCCAAAAGCGCGGGGTAATCTTTCGGGTCGTATTCTAGATCAGCGTCCTGGATCAAAATCGCATCCCCCGTGGAGCTTGCAACGCCGGTACGCACCGCCGCTCCCTTGCCTTGATTAACGGGGTGCTTGAGAAAACGGATAGTTGTTTTTGTCGTGCGAAGGTAATCTTCGACTATCTCTTGCGTTTGATCCGTGGAGCCGTCGTCCACCACGATGATCTCTTTTTCCCAGTTGCCGACGGGGGCGTCCTGAACGCGTTTTAAGATGGTTCCGATGGTCGCCGCTTCATTGTAGGCGGAGATGATAATGGAAAGCTTCATTGAATTTAGATGTAAAGGTTTAGCATGGGGGAGTTGCCCTTGCCCCCAGACCCGGGAACCAGTCCCGGCGGTTCCCCCAACCCTGCTGGGTCGGGGCCCCCTCCGCTACTGGGTTCAAGGGCAACTCCCCCATGCTAAACCCGTACATTTAGATTACTAAACTTTTTGCCAGCCTTTGCCGGCGTGGTCGAAGTTGAATTCTTGGGGGTGCAGGATTTCGGCCAGAATTTCGAGGGATTCGACCAACCGTGGGCCGGGGCGGTTAAAGTATTGATTTCCGTCCGCCAAATAGACGCGGTTGGCGCGGACTGCTTTGAGACCCGGCCATTCGGGTTTTCTAAGCAGCGCCTTGATCTCTTGTTTGGTTTTTCTGATGTCATATCCGCAGGGAGCGATGATAATGGTCTCGGGATTTTTAGCCACAAGGTCTTGCCATTTGAGATAGGGCGAATGGCGGCCGGCCTGCCCAAATAAATTGATACCCCCGGCCATTTCGATTAATTCGGGCATCCAGTTTCCTCCGGTCATCAGAGGCTCGATCCATTCAATAAAGGCCACGCTGGGCCGCTCGGACAGGCGCTGGGCTCGCGTTTTGATCGTTTTCATTCTCTTTTGCAGGCGCGTGACAACGTTTTGACCTTTTCGCGATTTGCCCAGGGCCACGGCGACGCGCTTGATATCTTTCCATACGTCCGCCAAACAATTCGGCTTAAGTGAAACGACCGCCGGTTTTTTACCGGCGTGTCCGTTGGCGCCCAGCCATTGGTCAACAGCCGCTTTGACGTCTGATTCGGAAACGGCGCAAACCTCGCATTGCGTCTGGGTAATGATGACGGTTGGCTTGAGTTTCCTGAATTTATCCGCGTGAACCTTGTAAACCGACAGCCCTTGTTCCAGCAGGGTTTTGACCTGGCGGTCAACCTTAAAGCTGGAAGCATTGACGCGGAGCTTGGGTTGGGTGCAAACAGGCAATTTCTTAACATACGACGGAAAGTCGCATTCGTGGGAGCGGCCGACCAGGTTTTTTTCAAAACCTAACGCGCAGACGATTTCGGTCGCGCTGGCGATCAGGGAAACGACGCGTTCTATAGTTTCGCCTCGGCCGCTTCAAACGCCTTAATTTCGGCCGTGTCGCGGTTGGAGTCTTGAATCGTGGCCAGGGCGGTCCCTTTGTCGTAGAGCTCCGCCACCGCCTTGTAACCCGGGCCGTGGCGCCATGATGTTATTTTTACGAAGGCCGAGTTAATGGTTTTAATCTGTTCGCGATATCCCCAAGGAACCGTGGTTGGGGAAACAGGGGAGACCTGACCGTGACCGTTTGTTTTTTTGAAAGCTATTTTAGAAGTTTTTGTTTTTACGCGGCTTACGGTGGTCTTTTTAGATTGTTTTTTTGATTTAGGCGCGGGCATTTGTTCCTCCTTGCAACGATTTTTGGGACTGTACGGATTTATTGTAGTAATTCTGGCGCATGCTAGATTTCTGAAAAGAAATCGCTCCAGCCCGCGGCTTTACGCATCAAGATCAGCCAGGGAACAAGGGATTCACCGTTCGTTTGAACGGTAATTTTTTGGCCGCCATGAATAATTTCAAGCGCCTCGGTGCCCTTGAGATTGCCCCGCGCCGCTACGGATACCGGCATCTGGGCCATTCCATGGGAAGCGGTTCTCAAGGCGAACGTTTTGCTGTCAACGCGCAGGGAAGAGGGTTCAAGCGGCGTGGAATTTTTTTGGAAAGTTTTTTGGATTCTAGCCAGGACTTTTGAGGCGAAGAGATAGCTTGACGACTCGTTTTTCCTGAACGCGTTTTGCATCGTTTCAAACCATTGATCAATGGGCATGGGCGCGGAGTTTTGGCCTTCGTTAATCCGGATTAATTCGCGGCGGCCGACCTTCAGGCGCAGGCCGCAGGCCGAGCAGGCCAGGATGTTTTCTCGGCTTCGCCAGGAAAGGCCGTTGGGCTTGACGCAGTCCGGGCAAAAGCAGAGGAGCCGGGGGATTGCCCCGGGTCTTCCCCAGCGCAAAAGATTAATGGCTCGCGATTCCCCTTCGGCTGCCCTGGAGAGAGCCTGGGTGAGGAGGATTTTTTCCTCCTCAAGGGCGATCTTTTTTTTGAAATCATAAACTTTGGCCAGGCTGGGCGGGTGCTGTGAGCCTTGGTCTGCCGTGGCCGGCCTTAGAAATTCAACGAACTGCACCGTTACGCGGCCCCAAGGCTGGCGGATCAGGGGATCCCATCGAGGCCAAGAGTCGTAGGCTCCTTTAAGGGCCACGCTGGCCACCGGTACCTTGAGTTTGGCCGCCAATTTGACCGCCTGGGCCAAAGGAGGCAGGATTTTTCCATCCAGCGATCTTCCCCCCTCCGGAAATAAAATACAAAGCTCATTTTGCGTCAGAAGCCTTAAGAATTGGCGCACTGCGTAGGGATCGGTCTTGGTGCGGTCCACCGGAGTGACGCCGGCCAACCACATGGCCCACGCCAAGAAGGGATTAAGGAAAGTGAAGTAAGAGTCTGCGATAAACCGCGGCGGCCGCGGCATGGTTCCCAGAATAAAAATTGGGTCCAAGAAATTGACGTGAGGGGCGATGACCAGAACGGGCCCTTTGGCCAGCCGGTCTAAACCCTTGCCCCTAATGCCGAAAGCCAGCGCCAATAACCTGCAGCAAAACCAGCTAAACCAACGCAGAACAGGCGGAGAATGGGGATACCAAGAGCGTTTGGGACAGAGCATAAAAGGATTTAGGAGTTAGGATTTAGGATTTGGGAGTCGGAAACGAGGGCTTCTTTCATTTGCTAAATCCTATATCCTAAATACTAAATCCTAATTTTTTCGCCACTTAATGGAGCAGCCCACCGGAAACGTTTCTTTCGGGTTGGGCGGCCGGCCGGAGAGAACCGCTTCTATGGCTAAGGCCAAGTAGCGCAGTTTGACTTTTTCCGGGTGTTCCCAATTGTCGTCAATGGTTCCGGCATAAACCAGGGCGCGGTTTTTATCAAAAAGAAAAACGTGCGGCGTTTTAGCCGCGCCATAAGCCTTGGCCACGGCTTGCGTTTCGTCGCGCAGATAAGGAAAAGGAAAATTTTTCTCTTTCGCGCGCTTTTTCATGTTGTCAAAGCTGTCCTCGGGGTAGTTTTGATCCTCGTTGGAATTGATCGTCACGACTTGCAGCCCCTTGGAGCCGAACTCTTTTTGAATCGCCGCCATCCGGTCTTCGTAAGCGATCACGTAGGGGCAATGGTTGCAGGAAAAAATTACCGCCAGCGCGGGTTTATCCGCGAAATTTTTTAAGCTGCACTTTTTTCCGTCAACGCCGGTCAGATCAAAATCCGGCGCCTTGTTTCCTATTTGGATGGCCACAGAGCCAGTATAGAAAAACGGAGGTTAAGTTAACCTATGCCAGCAGTTATTACGGGCACCCTCGTTCAATGTTTATCGTAGGGCGCGAGGGCGAGGCTGATCGAGATCGCTTGATTAAGCAGTCGAAGATTCTGGGGTTCTAGGCGGCCCAACTGCCGGTTAAATAGGGACTTGTCCAGCGTGAATAGATGACCGCAATCCACCACGGAGTCATGATCGAGGCCGTTAGTCGCAGAGGCTTTAAGGGTAAAACATTCGGGGATCAGCGCCGCCTTTGGATTTGAGCGAACAGCGGCCACCGTAATATGGCGCGCCGCCTCGTTGCGGATGTTATTGGAAACGACAACGGCCGGCCGAAGCTTGTCCAGAGTCAAAAGATAGAGCTCACCGCGTAAGGGAAATCCTATTGAATCCACGGTTAATCTTTGGGCCAGTGCCGTGAAGCGATTCTGGCGCCCGCCTTGCCTAGGGATGACGACTCCGGCCTAACGGCATCGTAGAGCGCTTTTGCTTCCCTGACGGTTTGCACGGATTGCCTTGGCTCAAGCCAAGCTTCAATCGCTTCGCGGATAAGGTGGCTTGGTTTGGAGATACCTTCGCGTTTGGCGTAGCGGATGGCCTTTTTGAATTCATCCCGAGGCACGCTGACTGTCAGTTTTATCGTTTTGCCCATGATAATACTCCAACGATACTACTATAGTATACCTATAGTAAGATTATTTTCAAGAGGGGTAAGCAATGCGAGCTTGGAAGAGTTTATCGTAGATCGCCTGGACGCTGGCGGCCATGGCGGGCGGCAGGTGATGACTTAATTTTTGTCCCCCCTGGGCAGCTAAATGAGGACCTAGGTTTTCTCGGAATATCTTTTTAATCGCGTTGGCCAAAGCTTCCGGATTTTTGGGAGGCACCAGCAGGCCGGATTGTTCATCCTTGATTATATCCGGCGTTCCCCCCACGCCAGTCGCCACAACTGGAACGGTTCCCGTGGCCCAGGCTTCCAGGATGACGTTTGGGGAGCCTTCCCAAAGGGAGGCCAGAACAAGGCAGTCGCTGGCGGCTAAAAGTTCAGGGATATCGTTGCGGTAACCCAGAAGACGAACTGCTTTATCACCCTCACCCCAACCCCCTCCCCTCTGCGGGGATCGTCCCGCCTCTGGCGGGCCCGCGTCCTTGAAGCTCTGCGAAAAGGGCAAGGGAGAGGGAGACGGAAAAAACCGATCAATCCCTTGATTCAGTTTTTCTCGCATGGGGCCATCGCCTACGATAATAAGGCGGACTGATTTGTTGTTTTCGTATACAGTCTTAAAAGCTTCTATTAGATAGAGAAATCCCTTTTGCTCATCTAAGCGGCCTATACTAATAATGACGCGGTGGGAGTCGTAAAATCCCAGCGATGCGCGCGTTTCTTTTCTGTTGGCGCAGGCTCTTTTGTAGGGTTCGGGATCAATAGCGTTTAAGATCGTTCTGCAGTTTTTGTCGTCATTTTTGATGCCAATGGCTAGGCCATATTTTTGTTGAACGATCGCGGAATTAAAAATAAAAAAATCGGCCCAGTTTTTTGTCCATTTTTCCAACCGAAGCGCCAGCCATCGGTTGTCCCAAACCCGGACGGATGAGATTACTACCGGACGATTTTCTTTTTTGAATCCAAAACGCCCAAAAATTCTGCCCACGATGTTGGCCCGGAATAAGAATGTATGAATAATTTTGGGCCGATGCTTGTCGCGGATTTCGCGCAGTTTTTGCCAGATTACAAAAGGATTCATAGGCGAGCTTACTGAATAAATTGAAAAATTTTTATCTGCCAGCTCTTTGGCCGCGCGCCCTTGGGTTTTAAGGGAAAGGACGACCGGTTCGTATCTGTTTTGATCGAGATTTTCAACGAGATAAGATAACTGCCTTTCGGTGCCGCCGAAATCAAGATCAGTAATGATGTAGAGAACGGTGACAGGGCTCACTTGGCGGTTGTCAGCGTGTCGGAGGGTTTGAGGGTTTTATCTATGAAAATTTGGTGCCAGAGTTCCAGGCACAAGAGGGCCCAGAGGCGGTAGTCGTGGTTTTCTTTTCCGGTTTGGTGTTCGGTAATTAGTCTTTCGACCGCTTCTTTTTTAAAGTAGCCGCGGTTGATCGCCTTTGGGTTAAGAATCGTTGAGCGGGTGAAATCCTTAAAATCCTCTTTTAGCCAGCGGCCGACCGGAGCGCCAAAACCCATTTTGCGGCGTCTGGTGATGGCTGGGGGTAGAATCTTTTTTTCTTCCAGAGCGGTTTTGAGTATCCATTTGGTGGTTAATCCCTTAATTTTCCATTCCACCGGAAGACTGGCCGCGAACTCCGCCAGCCGGTGATCCAAGAAAGGCGATCTGGCTTCCAGCGAATTAGCCATAGAGGCGATGTCCATTTTGACTAAAAGACAATCCGGAAGGTAACCCCTGTAGTCGGCCGCGAAAATTTTGTCCAGCGGATGAGACGCGTTTCCATTCTGGCTTAACCGGTCAAGGTGTTCGCGGCCTATGGGTTGGCTGATTCGGTTAAGCCATTCGGCGCTGTAGAGTTCCCGCTTTTGAGCCAGATCAAAATAGCAGAAAAGCCGGTAGTTGGTTTCATAGACATCGTTTTCCAAGGCCTGCCCGAAGCGTCTTAAGTAATTTAATGGTTTAGCTAGATTGGCGGGGAGATGGCCGAGTGTTTTAAAAATGGGGCGCGATAGGCCGGCGGGCAGCCATTGGTTGATGACCATATTAAGGTGATCCCCGCTGTAGCGTAGATACCCGCCGAACGCTTCGTCCCCCCCGTCTCCGTTTAAAGCCACGGTGACCGCGCGTCTTGTTTCCCGGGCCACGTAATAGCTGGGCACTGCCGAAGGGTCCGCGAAGGGCTGGTCATAATGCCACAGGATTTTAGGGAGCGCTTCGAGCATATTGGATTGGACCGTGAATTCGGTGTGGTCACAGCCGTACTGTTCGGCCACCATCCGGCCGTATTCGGCTTCGGAAAAATTTTTTTCATTAAACCCGATTGTGAAGGTTTTAACCGGCGACGATGAAGCCCTGGCCATCATGGCCACAACCGCGCTGGAATCAATTCCGCCTGACAGAAAAGCCCCCAAGGGAACATCCGAAATCAGCCGGCCGCGGGTGACTGTTTCTAAGATACCTAAAAGCCGCTCTTTGGCTTCCTCAACGTTGCCGCTGAATTTAGGGGTGTAATTTAAACGCCAATAAGGGACCGGTTCCCCCGGGCCCTTGGCCGCGTCGATCCAGAGAAAACTGGCCGGCGGCAACCGTCGCACGTTTTTATAAATCGTTAAAGGCGTGGGCACCGCCTGGTAAGTTAGGTAAAGATCAAGCGCTTTAGGATCAATTTCGGCTTGAAAATCAGGGTGCTTGGCCAAGGCCTTGATTTCGGAACCGAAAACGAATTGACCGTTAAAAACGCCGTAATAAAGCGGTTTTTTGCCCAAACGGTCGCGCGCCACAAAAAGCCGGCGCTCTTTTTTGTCCCATATGGCCAGGGCGAACATCCCGATCAGATCATCCAAGCATTTTTCTTGTTTATCTTCGAACAGGTGCAGGATAACCTCGGTGTCGCTTTTGGTGGCGAAAGGGTGCCCCTTTTGTTCCAGCGTGCGCCTTAATTCCGGAAAGTTGTAGATCTCGCCGTTAAAAATAATGACATAGCGGCCGTTCTGGCAGGCGCTCGACATGGGTTGATCGCCGGTGGCCAGATCAATGATGGCCAGTCTTTGAAACCCAAAACCTAATGGTCCATCGGTAAAAGTTCCTTCGCCATCGGGGCCCCGATGGATAAGATTTTTTGTCATTTGCCGGACGATTTCGGGTCGAACGGCGTTGTGGCCCGTTAAATCAAGAATTCCTGCGATGCCGCACATGACTTAGAGATCGCGCCAGCGCAGTAGGGTTTGCCTTAATCCTTCCTCAAGAGAATGTTGCGCAGAAAAATTAAGGAGTTTTTTTGCCTTAAGCGTTGGGATAGCTACCGTTTTGGGTTGGTTGCAAGGATAAGGCCGCGCTTTCCAATGAATTTTGATTTTTTTACGCGTTATTTGGCCGATTAATTGGGCCACTTGGCGCAGGGCGTAGCTATGGCCATAAGCCACGTTAATAATTTCTTGGCCGCTGACTTTTGTCGTTTCAAGAGCCAGGATAATGGCTTTTGCGGCGTCATCCACATAGAGAAAGTCGCGTTTTTGTTTTCCTCCGGAAGCGGCCGACATGGCCTGATTTTTTAGAGTGCTGGCAATTAAAGAAGAGAGAAAGTAGCCGCCCTTTTGATTGGGGCCATAAACGATAGGAAATCTAAGGTGTACAAAGGGCAGACCGCTTGCTTTTAATAATTCAAGACCAACGTATTTCGAAAGGGCGTAGGGATTTCTTGGGCAAGGAGTCCGATCTTCGTGACAGGTGGATGAGCCGTATTCCTGGATGGTTCCAATGTGAATAATTCTTTGAGGAGGGTACTCTTTCAGAGCGGCCGCGAGATGGTGGGTCATCTGAATATTGCGAGAAGCCGCCAACCAGGGGTCATTTATTTTTTGTGGGGTGTGGGCTGCCAAGTGCACAACGCCGTGCGGTTGGATAGCTTGAATAATTTTTTTGGTTTTCTGAAAGCTAAGTAGATCGCAAGTTGTTCTGGTCAGGGGATAGATTTTCCAATTTTTAGAATTATTCAGCATAAGGCCTAGGGTTGATCCTATGAAGCCGTTGGCCCCGGTTATCAAGAGACGCCTAGCGGCGGGCATTAATTTTTTCCATTTTTTGGCCAACTGGGATTTTCCACGGTTTTCCACCGGTAAGTTTCCAGCGAGCTAGATTTTTGAAAAATTCAACTATAGTGCCTAAAGCTACGTGAGAAGAGCCGCCTTTTCTGCGCTGCATGGCAAAAGGCGCTTCCATTATAGGTATATTTCGTTTTGTCAGTTTTAAGATAATCTCGGCGTCAATAAACCAATCTTTAGAGACCAGACCCAGGGAATACCAGAGGTCTCTTGCGATAACTTTCGGCCAACCATTAATGTCATCAATGGCGACTCGGGGAAAAAGAAGATGAAAAATACCATTATAGATTTTAGAAACCAACGAACGAACCATTCCATCGCTGCGGCTGATCCGTTTGCCTTTAGCAGCTAAGGCTTGAACCCTTTCGGTCATTACCAGAGCAGAGATTAGATCGCCGGCGCCCAGTTCGCCGTCTCCCGGGGCCATAACCAGCCAGCGCCCCGTTGCCGCGGCCGCTCCCTGAAGAATTCCCCAGCCGTAACCTTGGTTGGTTTGGATTTGAACAATTTGGGCGTCTTCGGGGTGGCTGTTAACCCAATCTTGCAGTATTGCGCCGGTATGGTCCCCGGAGCCGTTGTTGACCAAAATTAATTCGAATGAAAGGTTTTCTTTTTTGAGGCTTTGCCAGTAGTTTTCAATGACCGCACCGGCAACTTTTTCTTCATTATAGAAGGGAAGAATAAGAGAGAAGGAAGGATGGTTTTTTATTTTGTCTTGCACCATTCGAGCGGTTTATTAGTTTAATTGTTATCGACGCTATGATAGAGTATAAAAAATGCGCGATCTATCCCCCCACCATGATCAGATATTTGATCATTTTGCTCACAGTTATGAAACTTGCCTGAACAGCAGTTTGCGTGTTTTTGGAGAAACGGTTCGAGGGTTTGCTTTTTTAAAAGCCGCTTATTTGAGCCAATTTTTTGATGATCTGGGAAGCCCCCCTCGTTCAATTTTGGAAATTGGATGCGGCGTCGGGTTGCTCACCGAAACTTTAGCAAAGGTTTTCCATAAGGGCACGACGGTCGTTGGTTATGATCCTTCCGCAGAATCTATTCGCTTGGCGCGGACCGCAATCGCGGGTGACAATGTGTCTTTTTTTTCCAAGCCCGACGAACTGACGCAACGGGCGTTTGAGGCGGTGGTTCTAGCCAACGTTCTGCACCACATCCCGCCGTCTAAAAGGATTCTTTTTTTAAAAGAGACCTCTCGTTGGATTAGACCCGGCGGGTATCTCGCCATATTCGAACATAATCCTTACAATCCCGTGACTCGCTGGATTGTCCGGCATTGCCCCTTTGACGTTGATGCTGATATTTTTTCAAGAAGAAGATGCGCGCAGTTGCTGCGGGAGACCGGGTGGCAGGTTGCTCGCAAGGATTATGTTGTTTTTTTCCCTGCTTTTTTAAAATTTTTTCGGCCGTTGGAGCGTTATCTGAAATGGCTGCCTTTAGGCGGTCAGTACGCGATTATTGCCAGAAAAGATTGATTACGGAAAATTTTTATACCAAGCGATCGTTTCCTGAAGGGCTTTATTAAAGTCGTGGACGGGAGTCCAGCCTAACGTCTTTTTTGCTTTAGAACAATTGAGCGCTTGTTCACGGATTTCATGCCTGGCCGTGTTTAAAATTTTTGGTTTCAGATTACTTCCCATTAAATGAAGAATTTTTTGAACTACTTCTATGACAGGCTTGACATTGTTGCCTGAAAAATTAAAAGCTTGGCCCTGAATCTGTTTGCGATGAAGATTTTCGGCAAGAAGCAGGCAGGCGCCGACGCTGTCTTTGACATAGAGATAATCCCTGGTATAACGGCCGTTAGAGCGGATAAGGGGCGGTTCGTTTCTCAATGCCGAGCGGATCGTTCCCGGAATTAGGCGGTCGAAATTAAGATCGCCTCCGCCAAAAAGATTGCCGCAGCGGGTGACGGCCACGGGCAGATTATAGGTTTGATGATAGGATTGCGTGATTAGGTCGGCGCAAGCCTTGGAGACATCGTAGGGAAAATGGGGATTAAATTGAGACGAATTTTCCGCGTAACCATGGCCATTGGCCAGCTCGCCGTAGGCCTTGTCGCTTGAAGCGACCACGATGCGGCGCACCGAGGGGCTTTTGCGGCAAGCTTCAAGCACCGTCCACGTTCCTTCGATGTTCGTTTTGAAGGTGGAAACGGGGTTTCGGTTGGCCACGGTAACCAAGGGCTGGGCCGCCAGGTGGAAAACGATCTCCACGGCGTATTCATTGAGAGCGCGTTCCACTAGCGCATAGTCCTGAACAGCGCCCTCCGCCACGATGGTGTTTTGGTATAGCTTTTCCCGGAAAAAGCGGCTATGGCCCGCCTTGTCCCAAACTAGAGCAATGACATGAGCATCCATCCGGATAAGCGCCTCTGTTAGCCAGGAACCCAGAAAACCGGCCGCGCCGGTAACCAGAACGTTTCTGTCTCTCCAGAAATTTGTGTTAATTTTTAGTCGTTCCAAATTTTCCATGGGATTTTTTGTTCTTGCCAGCAGCGTTCTAAAAACTGCAGGTCGCGATAGGTATCCATGCACTGCCAGAATTCTTGGTGGCAGTAGACCATTAATTGACCGGCGCCGCTTAATTTGACCAGCGGATCGCGTTCAAGGGCGCAGTTTGCATTCTTGCTTAGATACTGAAAAATTTTTTTATTAAAGACAAAGAAGCCTCCATTGATATAACCCCCGGAAATGGCCGGTTTTTCATTGAAATCAACGACGCGGTCATCTTTGATGAGGAGTTCTCCGAAACGGGAAGGGGGGCGCACTCCCGTTACCGTGGCGGTCTTGCCATGTTTTTGATGGAAATGGACGAGTTTGTTAATAGCGATATTAGCGACCCCGTCGCCGTAGGTGACCATGAAATCAGGGGTGTCAACATAGCGCTCAATGAGTTTGAGACGGGCTCCTGTTTGGTTTTCAATTCCCGTGTCGGCCAGGGTAATTTTCCACCGGTTTCGCTCGCTGCGGCCATGGTAGGTAATTTTAGAGCTATGCCCCAAGTCGATAGTGAAGTCATTGCGCGATGTTTGGTAATTGAGGAAGTATTCTTTTATTTTTTCCCCTTTATAGCCTAGGCACAAAATAAAGTCGTTAAACCCAAAAAAGGAGTAAATTTTCATGATGTGCCACAAGATGGGGCGGCCGCCGATTTCCACCATCGGTTTTGGTTTAAACTCCGTTTCCTCACGCAGGCGAGTGCCTTGGCCGCCGCAGAGAATGACAACTTTCATGGATTCTTCTTTGGTCACTATTATCTTTTAGCATCTGTTCGCAGCTCAAGCAAGAGTTTTCTAGAATAACCGTTGTTTGTGATTAAGCACAAGAGTCTTCTCCTGGCCGCCATTTTTTTAGCCGCTTTTTGCTTTCGATTTATTTTGTTGATGAAGTATGGCAAGGAAGATTTTATTTTTGGAATTAACATGGCCTTAAAACATGCGGCTGTAGCCAGAAATCTTGTGCAGTTTGGAGCCTTTTCGATCAGTCCAGAATATCTGGCCAAATTGACGGCTAAAAGCAAGGAGGGTGACCGGCAGGTCCTTATTGACCCTGACGATGTCGGCGATCCCAATCAAGAGAATCCGCAGCCTTACATGGGCCGCATGCCCGGTTACCCCTTGTTTTTGGCCGCCATCTGGAAGATCACAGGGTCAAAAAGGTTTATTCATGCTCAATTTTTAACCTTAGCGATGGATTCCGTGGCGGCGGCAATACTAACCCTGATGGCACTTGAGCTCTGGGGCATGGCGGCGGGTCTTTGCGCCGGATGTTTGTATGCTTTGTGGCCGCCCTTGGCGCTTCTAAGCATTACTCCGGGACATGACGCGCCGCAGGCCTCTTTGATCATCTTTGCCTTCTATTTTTTTCTTCGGGGAACGCGGAGCCGGCCGATAGCGGCCTTTTCTGCGGCCGGATTGATTCTTGGCGTGGCTTCTCTATTGCGTCAGGATGCCTTACTGGTGGCTGTATTTATGGCCGTTCCTATCTTTTTTTTGGCGGGCCCCAGGCGGTCCTTGCAGGCCTTGGCGCTTGGTTCAGGTCTTTGTTTGCTTGTGGTTGTTCCTTGGGCCTTACGCAATAAAGTTGTCTTCGGCAGAGTTTCTTTGACCCCGCCGGTTCTCGGAGCAAATTTGCTGATTGGATTGGGGGAGCACCCCAATCCTTGGAATCTTCCGGCAAACGATGAGGAGTTAAAGAAATTTGTTCAAAAGCGCGGATCCAGCGCTCTTTATTTTTCCGAGGAATTTGACAGGATCGCTACGCAAGAAGCCTTAAGAATTATAAAAAGCCATCCCTTTTTTTATTTAAAAACAATGGTTAAGAGATTCGCGCGTTCGCTTGCGCCCACTTTTATGCCGGTTTATCCCGGACCCTATGAATACGAGCGGGATTTTGGCGGCGGGGGGCTGGCGTATCTGCGGGAATTTCCATGGGCCGCAGCCGCTCATTTTGGCCTAAAGTTCCTGGCCCTCCTTCTGTGGCCCCTGTCGGTGTTGGCTTTTTTTCTATATCCGGAGATGAGGAAAATTCTTTTTTGCGCGGCGATGATCACTTGTTATTATTGGGCCACGCATATCCCCATGCATCTTGAATACCGGTACCTTTTGCCTGGTTTTTGGCCCCTCTTTTTGCTTTCAGCCGGCAGCCTTTGCCGCATAAAATCATTGCACTAGTCCTTCTGGTTTTGACCTTTTTTCTGAATTTTTAATTTTAAGATCGCCAACTCTTGAGCTAGAGTCTTGATTTCGTTGGATTTTCGGGAGGAGCTTCGAGAATTTTGTCAAAACCAATGAAATTACGAACAAGATAAATAGGACGCTCCTTTATCTCATCATATATGCGGGCAATATACTCTCCAATAATACCTAACATAAATAGGATCAGTCCCCCGGTAAGAATGACCGCCCCTAAAATTGACGTCCATCCCAAGAGAGCTTGATGGGTGATAAATTTTTCGTAAAGAGCATGGGTTATAACAATCGCAGAAAACGCGGCAAAAACAATCCCAATTCCAGTGGCTAATCTTAGCGGGATATAAGAGAAGGAAAAAATGGCGTCGAAAGCCAGACTTAGCAGTTTTGCAGTAGTTTGTTTTCTTGTCCCGGCAAACCGTTCCTCGCGTTCATATGGAACTGCAATCTGCCGAAACCCGATCCATGCCCTAAGACCAGCTAAATATCTATGCCGTTCCTTAATCAGGCGCAAAGCTTGGGCTGCCTTGCTGTCTAGCAAGCAGAAAACGCCGGCGTCCAGGGGAAGATCAATAGCGCTCAAAAAATTAAGAACTCTATAGAAGAGAATAAAAACATAACGCCTAAAAAATGATTCCTTGCGTTTTTTCTTGACTGCATAGATGATTTCGTATCCCTCTTTCCATTTTTCTACAAAGGCCGCGATCATTTCGGGAGGGTCTTGCAAATCCGCATCCATAAAAATAACGCATTTTCCTCTTGCGTAATCTAATCCTGCTGTACAGGCGCTATGGTGTCCAAAATTTTTTGATAATTCGATAATTTTCCATGCGGAATTATATTTCCGTAATTCGATAATTTTGGCAACGCTTTGGTCCGTACTGCCGTCGCTAACAACGATAACTTCATGAGAAATATGCAATTTGTCGAGAGTTTCAGAAACGCGCCGGTAAAGCTCAGAAATTAGATCCTGTTCATTAAAAATGGGAATAATTAGACTAAGATCGTACATGTTTTAGTTGTCTAGCAATTTTTTAATATATCCGAACTGGAAAATTTGTTCCATGGAAATGATTGTTAGAATTTTAACTTTTTTCAAAAAATGCAACTCGTAGATCGTCACCTGCGCAATCTTGCGGCAAGAGAGCATGAGTCGCGTCTGGAGATGTCCCCGTGGGACCTTATTGACCGCTTGGTAAAAGGCGGTCAGCTTTTGAAAAACGTGAAACCGGCGATTCATCGATAACCAAATTAACCCAGATTTCTCATATCTTGCGCTTAAAAATGCATATTGGAACATTAGCCGCCGAGAAATGGTTTGTAAAATCCCACCATCGAGGCTTGGGTCCAAAAAACTTTACCGGTTCATAGTATCTAAAAAAGTCGGTGAAGGGCTGCGGCCATTTAATGGGTGGCGAAGACAGGACAGGGTTGCGTTGCAAAATCGCGTACAGAGGCAGTTCGCTTTTAGCGGGATCAAAATTTTCGGAGGCCGCTATCCAAAGTCCATAATTCGCAAAATCAAACGGGGGTTCAAAGTCAGTATGTGGGATACTCCTGATGGCAATGGAAGATCGTTTGGGAATGTTTTCGTTAATCCAATGTCCTGCCTGGATACAGGAGGCTCTCCGATAATCTAGGTAGTAGTTGAAGCAAAGAAAAATAGCGACACCGGCGGTGTAGATCAAGATTGCGATGGCCAGCCATGATCCATGAAATTTTTTTCCAAGGCTTCGGCGCCACAGCCAACTTAGGGCCGAGGCGCTCCAAAGACAACAAAGACCAATTAAGGGGAGAAAACGTCGGGATTGAGTGGCGGCATCTTCGGCAGCCGACCCGCAGTAGAATCCAAAAAGAAGAATGTTAAACATGGTGACAATGAACAGAAATCGCTGGGCGGGGGATTTTTTTTTAAAATCTTTGCAAAATAAAGCGAAGCCAAGACAGAAAGAAAAATAGGCGGCGTGGTTGAGCCCAAGGCCCAGGCCAATGACCCAGGGTCGCAGCCATTGCCAAATTTTTAGCGTGGGTGATTGATGTACGAGGCCAGCGCCAATGGAGAGGTAATACCATTCCTTAAAGGCGGTAAAGATGTAAGGAGTCACGATGATAAATCCAGCTATGCCCGCGACAGGAAGAAGCCACAATCGGATGTCACTGATGATTTGGCGCCAGGTTTGTTTATTGTTCCAGAAACCCCGTAAAAAGTGTGCCAGGGGGACAACTAGACAGATATGCCAGTGATGGGGCTGAGTACCCATCAGCATACCCGCCGTAACTCCGCTGATCAAATACCAAGGATTCCGGCCTTCTTCCAGCAGGCGTAAAGAGCTATACAGAAGAAACAGGGCTATTGCGGCGCCCGTGGCGTGCCCTTTCATCACATGCCCCATGCCAATGACGACGGGAGCGGCCAAGTAAAGGAAGGGCGCTATTGCGCTGGCCTCTTGGTCCGTTAGCCGGCGAGCAATCAGAAATAAAAACCATGCTCCCATGAGCGTCCAAGCCAGATTGTAAAATCTACCCACAACATAGAATTTAGCCATCTCCTGGGGGTTTTTATAAAAGAATTTGATATCCGGATTCAGTTTAAGCCATTTGGTTAAGCCGGCTAGTTGATAGACGGCCCCTAGTCCATAAATAAAAATTCCCGCATGAATGGCGTAGTGAGGATTAAAATCAAATTGCTTTGGTTTCATTTGAGCGAGAGAATTCAGATGAAGCTGTTCATCTCCATCGGTGCTGCGTAAAAGAAAACCGCTGTAAGCGAGAAGCAGAAGGTGATTGTAGGGATCTTCCCACCCCCTGATCTTGAGATTTTCCTTGGGGTTTGGGTTGTAGGGGGCAGTCCGTATTTTTCCGGTGGCGATGTATTCAACGGGGAGAGCCATGGCATATGTTCTTGAGCGGGCTTTTTGGAGCTGTTTATATAGGAAGGTTGTGTTTTCTTCAAGGCGGCTGCCGAGAACAAGGCGGGCCCGTTCTTTTGACGGTAGCCCCCAGAAAAGACCTATAGCATAGAGCAATCCCATGGCGAGCATGATGGCTGACACGATTCGATTGATTGTCCAGAAGTCAAATTTTTTTAATTCGTTGAGCGCTCCAGAAGAAGGGGATTTTTCGGCTTTACCTTGGGTCATAAATCAAAAATTTTAATCGGTAGAGCAATATCAGGGCGATCATGCCCAGGCCGGTGCGCCAAACGCCTTTCCAACTGCCCGTGATTTTAGAAATCCCTACGCGAGGGCGGTAATTGATCGGAATTTCAATGACTTTAAATTTCTTTCGAAACGCCCATATCACAAGTTCCGGATTGCAGTGACTGCCCCCCACCGTCATATGAGGCATAATTTTTTTCAAAGAGGATTTCCGGATCAAGCGGAAGGTGCAGCCGCAATCCGAGAGAGAGCATCCGCTGAAAAGAAGTTCCAGCATTTTAGCCACGGTCGTGTTGCCCACGCGCAGGAAAAATTTCATATTGGCCCCCTGCCAAATCAGCTCCTTGGCTGTTCGGGTGCCCAAGACGATATCAAAATCGCCTATATAGGCCAAAAATTTCCAGACATCGTTGGCTACGAAAGTTCCGTCAGGTTCCGCCACGAAGACCAGGTCTCCCGTGGCGGAGTTGAAGCCTCTTAAAATCGCGTTGCCAAGTCCCTGCTTGCTTTCGCCAATGACGGTGGCGCCGGCGCGGCGAGCCAGATCGGCCGTTTGATCCCTGCTGTTATTGTCAATGACCAGGATTTCATCGATGATGCCCATCGACCTAAATTCTTTGACCGCCTCCTCAATGTGTTCCTGTTCGTTATAGGCGGGCAGAATAAGGCTGATCTTTTGATCTTGATACATAAGTTATTTGTGGCCTACCACCATGTGATGAGCGCAGAAATTGCGAAGAAGAATATTTTTTTCGACGCAGCGTTCTAATCGCCGCCAAAAGCCAAGCTGCGATTCCCGCGCGAAATCCGGCACCAGTCCCGAGAGATAAACCTCGACATTCGAAACGCCGGCAGATTCAAATCCCTTGCGAATTTCCCGCGCGCCGATTAAGCGGTGGACATGGTTGTCCCAAGGCAGTTTTTTCATAAAAAATTTCCAGTAGGGATTTCTGGGATTGTGATCCCAGATCACGATTTTCCCTCTTTTTTTGGTAATTCTAGCCATTTCTCCCAATGTTGCGGCGATTCTGCCGGCGTCCCCGATATGATGGAAAACCGCGACGCTGTAGACCAGATCAAAGGTTTCATTTTGGTAGGGTAGGCGAGCCAGATCGCCCTGAAGCACTAGATTTTTGCATGAACTGCTTTGTTTAAGCATGGTCAGAGATTCATCAATGCCAAAAACCGCGTAACCTTCTCGCTTTATGCGTTCCATGAGGACCGTTGTTCCGCAGCCGGCATCTAAGACGCGGCCGCCGGCAAGAAGGTTTTTCAAAAATGCCGCGCGTTTCTCGAGATAATGGCTTTGGATGTGCCGGGGAATCAGGGCGTCGTAGTTATGGGCGTGCTCGTCAAAGAGTTCCCTGGATTCAGTTTTAGTTTGACTCATTTAAATACCATTGATTTTGGAAATTCCGCACCGCGTTGGCGCCGACAAGGATGAACAGCGGCACAATCGCTTCGCGAAAGCTCACAATAACGTAGAAAAAGGAGTGGCCCAACCACTTAATGGCAATCATGCCCACAATTAACGCCCAGAAGGGCTCGCGCATGACCGGCAAACGGCGCAGTCCTAAAAGAAACAGCGTGAACAATGGCAGCCATCCTGTCATGTAGATGAGATTTTGGGAAATAGAAACGGCATCGAGCGAGAGGTACGGCCTCCAAAAGTGGATAAGGTTGCCGGTCCAGATGTAAAGCCCGCGAAGCGGATTATTTTTAATGAAATCGAGCCCGGCTTGAACCAGAATGCCGGCTCTTTCGATTTCAGTTTTTCCGGCTACCAATTTTTTAAGTTCCGGTGTTAAGGGAACTTCATGGCCGGTGAACCGGTATTTGGGGTTGAAAGAAAACCAGAAGTTATCCCCGTAATTGGTTGATGTTATGACGATTTTGTGATGGATTTTCCAGTTGCGCCCTACCCAGGGAACAAAACCCAGAGCCATGCCCGCCAAGAATAGTGAAGTGAAGAGCAGGGGTTTTTGTTGGTTTATCCAAAAGTAGCCCATTATCGCCAGGATTCCGGTTAAGAATTCCCCCCGTGTCAAGGAGAGAAAGGCCCACAGCAGGCCCACAAAAAAGATGCCCAGGTTTTCTTTAAGCCGCGCGGCGGAATTTTCTTTGATGGTTATTCGAGCCAGGAGCCACAGGGCGGCCACGAAGAGAAGAAACGCGATTTCCCGGCTTCCTACGCGGGTTGACCAGAAAACGCGGGCCGGATAAATGGCCATGGCCCATCCGCAGAAAAATCCCAATAAATCCGAACGAAAAAGGCGTCTGCCGATATCAAGCATCGCTATGCAGGATACGGCCGAAAGGAGAATCTGCATCCAGCGCAAGGGTTCCAAGCTTTCTCCGAAGAGCCGGAAACTGGCCACCAGCACAACGCAAAAACCCGGCGGCAGCCAGGACAGCAAAGGCCCGCCGCGCTCCTGCTCAACCGCGTAAGGCTGGCCGGCTATAACTTTGTTCGCCAAGTTAACGTAGGCGCCGTCTTCCTCGCCGCTGCCCGGCCCGATGATTAAAGCGGCCGCGACACGGATCAAAAGAGCCGTTAAAAATAAAGCTGTTTTGGGATAGTTGAGAAAATAATTTCGAATTTTGAATTTTAAATTTTCAATTAACGGGATTTTCATAAAAATTTGAAACATTCAACTATATCTTTATTTTTGGGACAATATACCGCGTGGGATAGGGATTATTTTTGAGGTATTCCTGATTTGAATCCGTCATTTTCCGGCCAAATTTTTACGATTTTTACTTCTGATCTTGCCGGCACCGGCTTTAGTTTTCTTCTAAGCATCGCGGTGGCGCGCCTGCTAGGCCCGGGAGACCTGGGCCTTTTAGTTCTTTTGTGGGCTGTTATCCAGTGGGTGGATAAGCTGGGGCGCTGGCGTTGGGACGACGCGGCGGTTTATCTTCTGGGCAAAAAAGAGTACGGGCCGGCCAGAATCAGCCGTTATGTCGCCGGCTTATCTTTGGTTGTCAGCTTCATTTGGGTTATGGCGCTGGGCGCCGGCTATCCTGTTTTGGAGCGCTATTTATTCAAAAGAGAGGTTGCGCGGTTGTGGTATTTTCTAGCGCTGGCCCACATACCTATGATATTTTTATTGACTAACCAACGCAAATTTTTATTGGCTCTTGATGAAGTCAGGGCTTACGGCCGCACGCTCTGGTTTATTCCCCTGGGACAGGTTATTGTTTTGTTATCGGCTTCAACGATGGTGGAGATTAATTTAGGCTGGGTGCTTGCGGTGAGCTTCCTGGTTCACCTATGGATCGTCCTGTGGTCAAGCGCACGCAATGCCGGTCATATAAAGGAAGCTGAAATGACGCCTGCGCCGGGCCTTTTGGGACGCCTGATCAAAGAGGGATTCAGGTATTTTGTGGCTACAACGCCCGCTTTTCTTCAATTGCGGCTGGATATTTTTATGGTTGGATATTTTTTGTCGACGCGCGAGGTCGCCTTTTATTCTTTGGCGGTCACGGCCGGCGAGATGATTTGGAAACTGCCCAATTCGGTCAACGCGCTCTTGTTCCCTAAGGTCAGCCGTCTTGAAATTAAGGAGGCCTTCGAGCTCACCGCCAAAACATTTCGATGCACCGCCGTTATCATGATCGCCATGGCCGCTTGCGGCGCCGTCGCGATACGCCCCGTCACGAGGGTGTTTTATGGCTCCAATTTCATGGAACTTGTCACGCCTTTTTTCATTCTTTTGCCTGGCACGGTTTGCCTGGGCCTTTCCCGGGTTTTGATGAACCATTTTTTGGGACTCAACCGGCTTTCCGGCGTTTTTTGGATTCAGCTCACCGCCGCGTTCGCCAACATTACCGCCGATCTTTTTTTCATTCCTGTCTGGGGAATGGAAGGAGCCGCCTTGGCCTCAGCTTTGACTTACGCGGGAACGCTGGCCGCCTTTCTGGTTTCTTTTAAGCGGGGAATACCTGCCCAAGCCCGGGTTCTGTTGCTGCCGGCGTGTCAGGATTTTGACTTATGTCGCCAGCTTATCTTACGAGCTAAATATTTTTTGCGTTAATTCCAGGTTGTCCGATTTTTAGAACTCACCTGAAAATTTTACTCGGAAAGGTGAGTTCTATGATGGTTTTTTGCTGTTTGGGGTAAGGATTTTTTTAAGGTTAGAAAAAATTTTTCTCCGAATAAACGGCGTATTAACACGGCTGCCCAGTGGCGGTAAGTTGAAAAAAACCGCAGGCGCCGGATCTTAAACATCAACTGCCCACGGTGAACTCGTTCGAGGATGGTGTTTGATTGTGGCCAAGATGGCACCGCCGGTAGAGCTGTTTTGCGGGCTAAAATTCTAATGTGATACTTAGGCTCATGCCACAGGGATGTCAAACCCTCAATGGCATTTTCATTAGTCGTCATTTTTAAAACCTGGAAACCCGCTTTGTTTAACATGGCCCGGCTAGTTTCCGGGCAGAACATATAGAGATGATCCGCCTGAGAACACTCCTGGATCAGTCCAAAATGGCACTGCGCGGGATAATCCAGAAGTTTTAGAAATAGCAAACCTTCCGGCGCCAGAAAATCCCGCAATCGAGTCAGTGATCGGCTTGGATCGGCGAAATGATTGAGACTTCTTGAAAGAATCGCCATGTCCGCCTGCACTTCTTTGGGATTGATATCTTCAAGCATTTTGCTGATTACCGGAATGCCGCGATCTTTGGCGAAAGTGGATTCTTTCTGCGAAGGCTCAACGCCCAAAACTTCGAAACCCTTCGATTTTAAATAAGATAAGGTACCTGCCGGTCCACAGCCGATATCAACCACCTTGGTCCCTGGTTTTAAAATAGAGGAGCAGAAGGCCAAGATGTCTTGGCCCTCCTTTTCCTCTTCTTCGAAAATTTCCTCGGTGGAGCGACGGTTGCGGATGAATTTGCGGTAGGTTTCCTTGTAGAAAACGGCATATTGATCTGTGGACATGCGCGGGTTAAGATACATTAAGCCGCAACGTCTGCAAATGACGGAATTGAGGGGTATTTTAAAACGGCTCATGACACCAAAAGTTTGAGTGTCATTTTCGCCGCAGAGATTGCAAGCAACGGCTTGCAATCTGTTTAAATCGAGCCAGCGATCGCTGGCTCGCCGCCCTAATGTTTCTATATCCAAAGCCGGAACAGTATAAAAATTATTAACGGTGTTCTGGACAGGTCTTGTAATTTGCGTTACACTATTAAAAGTGGATAAAAAACCCACCAAAGAAACGAAGGTGATCCGGGAGGCTGCTGGCATCACGCTCAACCGCTACGGCACTTTTTTAGGGACCATCAAGAATATTTCCGCCGAGTTTGCCGGAAAATTAGCCGGTTGTTTTGAAAGGGAGCTGGCCAAGGCGCCAACGGACAAAGAGCGCAAGGAGACGGTGGATGCCCTGCATCGTGACCTTTCCCAAAGCCAGGTTTCCAGCAACATCCAGGAAGAGAGCCTAACCTCGCGATTCTTTTTAACCAAACAGGAAGTGGATTGGATGGGGCGTCGCCAGGACTCCCTGTGGATGGATTACCTAGTGTATCGCTACCAGTTTAAGATCTATCCCAAAACCCGCAAGTTGCGCGCTTTCCCCCTGCATCTTTTGATTGAACCCACCTCGGTTTGCAATTTGCGCTGCGTTATGTGTTTTCAGGTGGATGCGTCATTCACAAAAAAAGAATTTATGGGTTTTATTCCCTGGGAACTTTTCGCCAATGTCGTGGATCAGGCTAAAGAGCACAATTGCCATGCCATTACCATGGCCTCACGCGGAGAGCCGACCATGGCTAAACCCTTCGGCAAGATGCTGCGCTACTGCGGCGAGGCCGGGATCATGGATATCAAAATTAATACTAATGCCACCAAGCTGACCGAAGAGCTTTGCCACGATATTTTTTCGGCCGGCGTCAGTGAGGTTGTTTTTTCGGTGGACGCGGGCACCAAGCAGTCCTATGAGGAAATTCGAGTCCTGGGCAAGTTCGACGAGGTTCTCGCTAATATCGAGCGGTTTAATGAAATCCGGGCCCGGTACTATCCCAAAGCTCCCACGATTACGCGCATTTCCGGTGTTTTGGTCCGTGATGATCAGGATGTCGATCAGATGACCAATTTTTGGTCTAAATTAGTAGACCAAGTTACCATTAAACGCGCCACGCCCCGCTGGGATAGTTACAACAACGCTCCCACGCATGTTGGAAACCCCTGCGGGTTTTTATGGGAGCGCACTTATGTCTGGTACGACGGCAAGGTCAATCCGTGCGATTTTGATTACAAGTCCTATCTGTGCGTCGGCGACGCCTTGAAAACCCCGATTTCCGAAATTTGGCGCGGCGAGTCTTATGAGAAGCTCCGGCAGGATCACCTTGATAAGCGGCGCGCTGGCCGGGTTCCCTGCGATCGCTGTCCTATTTATTAATTTTCAATGCCCATCAACGTCGCCGTTATCGGAAAAAGAAATCAAGCGGCGCGCCATATTGAGTTCATCAAAAAACAGCGCGACGCGCGCTTGGCGGCGGTTTATTGTCCGGGAAAAGCCGAAGCCGCGGGCCTGCCCTTAACGGATGATTTTGATGATGTTTTGCGCGCTGACGCCGTTATCGTGGCCAGCCCCACGCCCACCCACGCGCATTATTTGAGCCGGCTTAAAGCTTACCGTGGCTACATTCTCTTGGAAAAACCGGCCGTATCCTTCAAAGAAGAAGAAAAGATATTCTTGGATTGGAGCGATGATTTAAAATCGCGCACGCGGGTTAACTTTAATCTCTTGTTTTCCAAACTTACCGCGTCGATGACAGAGGCGATCGCGAGCGGGCGGTTGGGCCGTTTGGCCGCGTTTGACGTTCATGCCAGCCACGGTTTGGCATTTAAGCCGGGTTATCCGGATTCTTGGAGAAGCCGGGCCGAGACTTCATTGGGCGTGATGGAAAACGTGGGTGTTCACTATACCCATTTGGCCCTGGCCCTTTTTGGCGGGATCGCTCAAAGCCGGACGGATATGATGTGGCTGGCTAAACGCCAGGGTCCGCCCGATACCGGTGTTTTTCACTTAACAATGGATAATGACCTTAGGGTCAGGATTCGTTTGAGTTACGCCGCCCCGTACTGCAGCCGTTGGTTTTTATTGGGAACCGACGGTTTTTGGGAATATGACGGCAAGGAGGCTAGACTTTGCGCTCCTCGCGAAACCTTGGACAAAAAAGGGCGCTTTGGCGCCCCTCCCATTGTCAAGCGCGTTAAGCTGGATTACGCTTTGGCCTGGATGGAAAGCTT
This sequence comes from Elusimicrobiota bacterium, assembly GCA_016205025.1. Taxonomy (GTDB): domain Bacteria; phylum Elusimicrobiota; class Elusimicrobia; order JACQPE01; family JACQPE01; genus JACQJO01. The sequence continues at coordinate 44,252 of JACQJO010000002.1, read as the reverse complement.
GCAGATGGCGCAGAAGGAATTTTTTAGCGTCGCGGCCTCGCGCGGCCGGTTTGACCGCGAGGAGTTTAAATTAAGTTTGAGAGCCATGGATCCGGTGTTTCAGGCTAAGCGTGACTTGCAAGTGTCGGGAGGACCCCGCTCGTGAGCCCGGCGATTGAAAAACCCAAGGTGGCTATTTTTGGTTTGGGTTACGTGGGTCTGACCATGGGGACGGTTTTGGCTGATCTGGGATTTACGGTTTTGGGGGTGGAACCTAGAAAAAGAAATGTTCGGAATTTAAGAAAAGGCATCGCTCCCATTCACGAGAAGGGATTAACCGAAATGCTTAAAAAGCATATTAACCGCCGCTTTAAAGTTTTTGACGGTCCGCGGGAGGCGCGGGCGGATATTTATGTGGTTGCGGTCGGCACGCCGGTCGACAGCGCCGACAAAGTGCCCAATCTTGAATATATCGAATCCGCGGCCGAGTCGATCGGCCGGTTGATCCGCCAGGGCAACCTGGCGCTTCTTCGCTCCACGGTTCCGGTCGGAACAACGCGCGATGTGTTTATTCCGATTGTGGAAAGGGTTTCCGGTTTGAAGGCCGGCCGGGATTTTTCCGTCGTCTTCGCCCCTGAACGAACGTCGGAAGGCAGCGCTTTGACCGAGCTTCGATTCCTGCCGCAGATTATCGGAGGCGTTGATGACGCCTCCGTGACTAAAGCCGCCCGGTTTTTCCGTTTCATGACGCCGCAAATTATTCCTGTTTCAAGCCTTGAGGCGGCCGAGTTGGTCAAGCTTTTCAATAACTGCTATCGCGACGTCATTTTCGGGTTCGCCAATGAGGTGGCTTTGATATGCGATGGGTTTAATCTCGATCCCGTTGAGATTATCGGGGCTTCCAATAAGGATTATCCCCGTAGTTCCATGCCGTATCCCAGTCCCGGAGTCGGCGGCTACTGTTTGACCAAAGACCCTTTTATTCTTCTGCACAGCGCCAAGGAAATCGCGTTTAAGCCCTATATTGTGTTTCATGGCCGTCGCGTCAACAGTCTTATGCCTTCTCACGCCGTGACCAAGGTCAAGCGTTTTTTGACCAAGATAGCCAGAAAACCGCCTTCCCAAGCCACCGTAGGCATTTTGGGATTCGCTTACAAGGGGCACCCGGAGACCGCGGATATCCGGTTTTCCCCCACCATGGATGTGACCGCTCTTCTTGGGCAGGCCGGCATTAAAAAAATTATCGGTCACGATCCTATCGTGGATCCGGCTGAAATCCGGCGTCTGGGAATCCAGTATTCCAGGAATGTCGCCGGCTGTTTTAAGGGAGCCGACGCCGTGATCGTGATGACCAACCACGCTTCTTACCGCAATCGAAGTCTTTTAAATCACCTTTTTTTGATGAATAAGCCGGGCCTGTTTTTTGATCCCTGGCAGATGCACGCGCGCCAAGAGATTATGCGCCGCCCGGGTCTGCACTACAGTAATTTAGGTTTTGACAGCTTTCGCTAAGAAATCAGCTTGCCGATAAGGGTATAGCGCAGGGGAGTCACCCTTGCCCCCAGACCCGAGAACCATCCTCTCCCCGCATTGCGGGGAGAGGATCCGAAGGGAGGAGAGGGGTTTTGCCTCCGCTGGGTTCAAGGGTGACTCCCCTGCGCTAAACCTTTTCGCTTGGCGATAACATCCGGTCGCATTGGGCCAGGAGCCGGATAACCTCGACGCCTAGTTTTAAATTTTCATGATCAGAGCGGCCAAGGGCAATCATCTCGATGAATTCTTTAACCGCCTGGGTTAAAGGCGGCGTCGGCGGATAAGGAATGGTTTTACCCGCGTCTTTGAGCGTTTGCGCGATGTTGTCAAACGTCAACGCGCCGTCGTTCAATTGAACCTCAAAAAAACGTTCTTTGGCGGGCAGGATGTTGCCAATCTGGATATCGGCTTTAATGGAGCCGGGAAACTCAAGTTTTAACCGAATGATTTCCCCCCGTCCTTGCGGCAGGGTTTCTTTTTTTTCTCTTAAAGCCCTGATGCTTGAGGGTGGTTTTCCCACCAGGTCAAGGCATATGGCCAGGTCATGCGCCGCGTAATCCCACAAGGGGGGCGTGTCCTCTCGAAATGGCCCTCTGTTGCCGGCCCTTGAAACGATCAGCTTGATCGCCCCCAGTTCGCGGCTCTTTTTTTTAATAAGGCGATAAGCCGGATGAAATAGATAAGTGTGATCCACCATAAACAGGCCATTTTGTTTGGCCGTAAATTTCAATAGATTTTGCGCTTGTCCCAAATCCAGAGTTAAGGGCTTCTCCATTAAAACCGCCAATCCCGAGCGCAGGGCTTGCATCCCAATTTCAAAGTGAGTCGCGGGCGGGGTGGCCACGATAACGCCGTCGATGTCTTGAGACCCGACAACTTGACACCAGTCGCCGCTGATTTTGACTTCAGGATCAACCAGGGAGCGGGTTTGCGGATTTTTGCTGGCAACGCGGACCAAAAGCGCTCCAGGTATTGTTTTGATGGTTCGAATGTAGGCGCGTCCCCAATGACCGGCTCCGATTAAAGCTAAACGAACCGTCACGTTGTTATTTATCGTTTCCGGTATAGGTTTTTTCGGTCCAGGTGAAAAAGCGCTCCAGGCCTTCCTCGAGAGGCACCTTGGGTTTGAATCCCAGCTGAAGCTTGGCTTTGGTGATATCCGGACAGCGGCGGTTGGGTTCATCGGCCGGATAGCTGTCGGGATATTCCACTAGATGGTGGGCAACCGGCCGTCCGAGGACGCGCGATATAATTTTGATTAGGTCAGTCATGGATATTTCTGGTTTTGGATTGCCGATGTTGTAGGCCTCCCCGGGCAGGCCCAAGGCAAGAGCTCGCAAAAAACCTTCGATCGCGTCGGTAATGTAGCAAAAGGTGCGCGTTTGTTTCCCCGTGCCGTAAATGTTGACGGGTTTGCCGGCTTTTATGCGGCTGGCGATATTGGGCAGAATGCGGTAGTCGGCTTCCTGCATGCCGGGACCAAACACATTAAATGGGCGCACAATGACGGCTGCGGTGCCGAATTTTTCATGGAAAACATAGCAGAGCGTTTCTCCCAAGCGTTTTGATTCGTCATAACAAGCCCTTGGCCCCAGGCAGGAAACATAGCCTCGATAGCTTTCCCGCGTGGGCACATATTTGGGATCCGGATCTCCGTAGATTTCACTGGAACTAAAGAAAAGAAGCCGGGAGCGGTTTTTTTCGGCGAGCTCCAGCATGTTTTTAGTGCCTGCAATCGCCACCTCCAGGGTTTCCAGGGGATAAGCGCGGTAGTAATAGGGGCTGGCGATTCCGGCTGTCTGCAGAATAAAGTCAATGTGGATGTTTGTTGTAAAGGGTTCAATGATGTTGTGTTTCATAAACCGAAAATGCGGTGTTTTTGGAAAAGCGAGCTTGGATTTGCCCGAGGTAATCAAGTTATCCAGCACCAACAGGGTACAGGGGTTTTTTTTGAGACGGCGTTGGTTTAATTCAAGAAGAACAGCGCAGAGATAGCGCCCTATAAATCCCCGGCCGCCGCATAAAAGAACTGTTTTTCCCGCAAAAGCGTCCGCTATGTCATCAATGGCTCCGGCGGCCTGCAGAATATCCGATTTAAGCGCCATGGTCTAATAAATTTTTAATTCCGGCAAGGGCACGATGAAATGCCCGCCGCCCTGCAGATACTTTTGGTTTTTGGCGATGATGGATTCGGCGAAATTCCAGGCGAAGATAACCAGGTAATCCGGCCGGCGCTCCTCGATGGCTTTTGACGGCAAAACAGGGATATGGTGGCCCGGAGAGAAGAGGCCTTGTTTTAAGGGGCTGTCATCAACGATGAAATCGATAAGGTCGGGACCCAGGCCGAAGTGATACATCAGGGTGGTGGCTTTGGCCGGCGCTCCGAATCCCCCAATGCTTTTTTCCTGGGCCTTAAGACTGCGAACCAAGTTGACCAGTTCCTCTTTGCGCTTGTTAATCCTGGTTTCAAAGGCGCGAAATGTTTCGGGGCGGTTTAACTTCAAGTCTTCTTCCAGGCGCAAAAGTTCGGCGACAGCCGGGCTCGTTTTCCTTGATCCCTGGGCCAAGGCGGCGCTGGCTCGAAGCGAGCCGCCGTGGCTGTCGACGCGCAAAGCGTCAATGAGCCTCATTCCTTGGGAATCAAAGAATTTAACCAAGGGTTTTACCGAATGATAGGCCACATGTTCGTGATAAATCGTGTCAAAAAGAATTTTGGTCACCACGTCGGCCAGATAAGAAACCTCAAAAATAAAAACGCCGTCTGGTCCGAGGAGTTCGCGCACGCCTTCGGTGAATTCCTTTAAATGATCGCTATGCGCGAACACGTTGTTGGCGGTGACGATGCCGGCTTGGCCGTGGTTAGTCCGGATTTTTTTGGCCAAGGAAAGGTCGAAAAAAGCCGGAATTGTTTCAATACCCTCAGCCGTGGCCGCCTTGGCGATGTTAACGGCAGGGTCAATACCCAGCACGCGAAAGCCCTCTTCTTTGAAAAATTTAAGAAGCGTTCCGTCATTGGAACCGATATCAATAACAAAGGAATCCTTCTTAAGCTTAAAATGCTCGATCGCGTAGCGCGCGTAGTTTTTAAAATGCTCCACAAATACCGGCGAGGTTCCGGATACATACACATAGTCGCTGAAAAGAACGCCGGGATCAACCACGTCCAAGAGTTGAAGATGGGCGCAGGATTGGCAGAGAAAAACATCCAAGGGGAAGAGCTCTTGCTTTTCCTGAATGTGCTCTTTATCCACGAAGGCGTTAGCCGGCGGCGTCGGCGCGAGTGAAATAACGGGTGTCAGTTTGGTTGCCGAACACAGCCGGCAGGTGGAGCGCCGCCGGCACGCGATTTTTTTAGTTTGGGCGGCGGGCATCGAACTCATCACGGCCGGACGAGCTCAACCCGGATGACGTCGTCTTCGTAATTTTCTTGGTCGCGCTGATTTCGGGAAAGAGCGACAAAAATGGTATCTTCAAGAAATTTCATAGCGTGATCTACCATGGGAGGGGTAAATATCATCTGTCCTGCCTTTACCTTCAGGCATGCCGGTTTTTCGGCGCTGTTTGTTTTTCGATAGTAGTATTCCATGGAACCGGTCACCAGGTAGCAGTAATGCCAGTCTGTCTTATGGTAATGGTTGGCGCGCAGGCTCCCCTTTTTGGAATGAATGATCAAGGCGCTCTGCATGGCGCGTTCCAACAGCGGTTGGATCAACCCGCGTTCATCAACAAAAGGAGCGGGAAGCGCGATCAACGTATCTTTGACGTCCTGCATGGATACCGCAATATAGCAGAGCCTTTCAAACACTTCAACAGATGTTAAAAGTCAGCATTATCATTCCGGCTTATAATGAAGAAGGGACGATCGCCCAAATTATCGAGCGCGTCAAAGCGGCCGGCCTTGGCGGCCTGGAGCGCGAGATTGTTGTCGTTGACGATGCCTCAAAGGACAGGACCAGAGAAATTTTAAAATCCCTTCCCGGCATCAAAGTGATCCTGCATGAAAAAAATGGGGGCAAGGGAGCCGCGGTTAAAACCGGTTTTAAGGCGGCCTCGGGCGATATTTTGGCCATTCAGGATGCCGATCTTGAATATGACCCGAAAGATATCAAAGAGGTGGTCAGACCAATAGCCGAAGGACGCGCGGACGCGGCGTTGGGCTCGCGATTTGTCCGGGAGAAACCCCGCTACTTTTTTGGAAAGCCGAAATCCCCCTTCTTTACGCATTACATTGGCAATCTTCTCATCATTTATCTCACCAATTTTCTTTATGGCTACCGGGCCACCGATTATGAAGGATGCTATAAAGCTTTCTCAAGGAATGTGATCGAAACGATCTCCATTAAGGCCGATGGATTTGAATACGACAATGAACTGATTTGCAAGATTCTGCGGCGCGGATGGCGTTTGGCGGAGGTGCCGATCACTTACGCGCCTAGAACTTACGAGGCCGGAAAAAAAATTAAATGGCTTGACGGGATGCGCATGATCTGGACCATCGTTAAGTGGCGTTTCCTTCCTTTTTGACCTACCGATGAAGAGTTCCGTTTTTAAAGCAGGCTTGGAACACATCGTGGTTCTTTTGTTTTTCGGAGTCCTGACCATCCTTGCCCAGTACCCTTTAATTTTTCATCTCAACGAAGTGACCATGGGAGAGATTAAAGCGGGCGACGAGCTTGTCTTTGTCTGGAACTCCTGGTTTTTTCAGCATCAGATAAGCCAAGGGCAAAATCCGCTCTGGAACGATCTTCATTTTTGGCCGGCTGGTTACAACATGATCTTCCACAATTACGCCTTAATGCATTGCTTGGTAGTTTATTTTATCGGTCCCCTCGTCGGATTTTTGGCCGCGCTTAATCTTTCCGTTTTGATTTGTCCCTTGCTTGGCGCTTACGGCGCTTTTTTGATGGCCCGCGAGCTGGGCTGCGGTTTTAAAACCGCTCTTTTCGCGGGCTACATCGCTTCCTTTAACGCTTACGCCGTGGCGCTTCCCAAGGGGGGCTCGGAATATCCGGGCTATTGGCCCATCATATTCTTCGCATGGCGTTATTACAAAGCCCAGCAGGACCCCACGGGAAGAAATTTATTTTTAGCGGCTTTGTTTTTATTTTGGACTTGGCTTTACACCCCTTACTACCAGATATTTTGTTTGTTTTTCTTAGGCGCCATGACTTTTATTCCCCATATCGAGCTGGCGGTCCTTAACTTTGACGCCAACCGTCCTTGGATCAGGCGGGCCCGCTATCTTGGCCTGGCCGCTTTTTTGGGCGGCGCGGCGTGGCTCTATTACGATTTAACGGCATGGGGACAGATCGCTTTTGAAGGCAGCGGCGGTTTCCGGGATATTTTACGGTATGTTTTTCCTTACTGGCTGACCTTGGGTTCGGCCCTGGTTTTTTTTATTCTTTGGCGAGGCGGTCTGCCTTATGGCCGGTGGCGCCCGCAGGAAAGTCTGTTCGATATTTTTTTCCCCATGGTCAGCACGCTTTTTTGGTGGGGCCTGATCATTGCTCCGACTGTGGCTGTGATCGCGGTTCTTTCCTACCACGGCATTCATATCGAATCGCCGGGACGCTGGCGGGGCGGAGGCACCACTTTTGACCTGGCCAATTTTTTTCAGCCGAACTTAGGGCACCCTTTGTGGGCTTCATTTTTTCGTGGCACATCGCTTTGGGATACGGGGTGGATTTACGGCCTGGGATGGAGTCTACCCTTGTTGCTCATTTGGTACTTTCGCAAATACTTTTTGCCCCAAGCCCGGTTGTGGCTGGCGCTTGGCCTCTGCTCTGTTGTTCTGGAACTGGGTTCCTATTTTAAATTTTTTGGTTTTAATACCTATTTTCCGATGCCTTTTTATTTTTTGCACCAACTGCCGTTTTTTTCCAATCTCAAGGGAACGGCTCGGCTGGCGGTTGCCAACTATTTCTTTTTTGGCATAGCCCTGGCTTTGGCTTGCGAGCGCTATAAAGAAAAAATCCGCATCGGCTTTTTTTCGGCAAGCTTTCTAACGATTGCCTGGTCCGTGTTCGCCTTCGAACATCTTTTCAACATCCCGAGACCGTTGAGGCCTTGGTCCGTGCCCGCGATTTATGAGCGCTTTAAGCCGGCGCCGGCGGGCGCCGCTTTGACCGTTCCTTTTAGCGCCAGCTTCCGCTACGCGCGAACTCCCTATCGCGATGAGCGGCAGTATTTGGTCAACCAAATAGTGCATCAGCATCCGCTGGTGGCCGGTTTTGCCGGAGGAATGCCTAAATATGTTTTTGAGCTGTACCGCGATGATCCTTTTTTGTTTCAGCTGAACTTGGCGCAGGAAACGGGCCGGCTGTCGCAGCACATGATCGAAGGCCCATTAGTTCGCCAGGGTTTGCGGCGATGGGGCGTTAAATACATTATTGTGGAGAAAAATCGCACTCCCCCCGCTCTTTTTGAGCGGATCGAACGCTTCTGGCCGGTGACCTTAAGAGATCACGAAGAAGATATTTATATTTTTGACGTTCTACTTGACCGCGATTAGGTCAACTTCGATGAAGTAGATGATTCCGCAGATATGCCTGGCCAATAAATCAAGGAACCACTTGACCAAAGGCAAGCGAACCTGGTACCAACCGCGATCATCGCGACCCCCGGCCAGGCTGATAAAGTAATCTTTGCGGGCTATTTTAAAACGGGCGTGGGTGTAGTAGGAGCACTGCTTGTTTAAAGCGGTATTTGGGTCATAAAAGTCAAAGGATTCGCTGTGAAAGGTTCGATAATGAGTCGGGTCTCTGAACGCGTGAAAGCTGTTCCAGAAGGGAACCCGAAGGGTTACCTTGGCGCCGGGTTTGGCGATGCGCCAGAGCTCTTCGATCGCCGGCAGGGTGTCCGGCAGGTGCTCTAAGACATGGGTCAAAAGAATTGCGTTAAATTCGTTGTCGGGGAAGGGCCAGGGTATGACCCGTAGATCGCAAACCACGTCAACGCCCTTAATAGCGGCCCGGTCTACATTAACGTAGCCCGGTAGGATTTGAAAACCGCAGCCGAGGTGGAGTTTCTTCATTGATCGTTTTTATTTTTCAGCAATAGTTCAGCTACCGCAAAATCGAATTCCGTATCAATGTCCACGATCGGCTCTTCCATAATCATGGGCAGAACTTTATCGCCAATAATAGATTTTTTTTGCGTTACTGTTTTACTCCACATAACCCCTACGTAGGGGTTGGTCTGGTACACCTTGGGCAGAGCTTGGCGCGGGCCGTGATGGGCGTCGGGATGGCCTTCAAGCGTTAGAAGCGGCCGCATAAATTTTTCTTGGATTGTCCACATTTTATAAGGAGACGTTCGCGGCTCATTTACCGAACGCACGGAATCGGCATCGGGATTGGCGCCCAATAGTTCAACGCCTTTCTCCACGTCCCTGGCCTTGCGCAAGGGGCCAGTCGGCCTTAAATGAACGATGATGTCGGGTTGATACGCCTCATGTTCGCGCAACCAGTCCAGGCAGTGTTGGATAACCGGATAATCCGGGACCAGATCATCGGCCAACTCCGCCGGGCGCAAAAAAGGAATTTCCGCCTGATAAGACTCGGCCACTTTTTGGATTTCGGGATCATCTGTTGAAACGATGGTGCGGTCCACGTAGCAGCATTGGCGCGCCGTTACGATGCTGTGCGCGATGAGCGGAACCCCCCCCAATGGGCGTATATTTTTTTTCGGAACGCCCTTTGACCCTCCGCGGGCGGTGATGAGCGCTAAAATTTTCCAGTTTTTATACATTAGTTAGCCAGCATTTTATTTGGTTCTAAATAATCAAGGATTGCCCCGGCTATTCTTTCGCCCGCCTTGCCGTCTATTTTAAAGCATTCCATCGCAACCAAATCCCGGCGCTCCTTGGATTCCAACGATGGATCACGAAGATAACGTTGGATTTGAGCCTCCATTTCTTGGGGATTATAAGCTGTTTGAAAGGCTCCTGTTTTTTCGATTTTTATGTAATGCGTATAGTGCAGGTATTTTTTAATGGAATGGAACGAGGAATCTACCGGGCCGCCGTCAAACATCATGTTAACGATGGGCTTATCTAAAGCAGCGGCATCTAAAATGATTGTTGAACCCATGGTGACTACAACATCCGCGGCCGCGATGGTGTTGGCTAGTTCATATTCATCGCCGGGCACGGAATTCCATGCCGTATCTGAAAGCGCCGTATAGGCCGAGGATGGTTCCTGAAAACGCACATCGCTTGAACCCTGGTAGCGCGTTCTGACTTTTTTTGAAGCCTCTAACGCCATTCTATTGGGGTGCCCCCTGACTAAAAGCTGGGCGCGTTGGCCAAGGCGTCCGCTGCGAATAATTTCCACTAAGGCATCAATGATTTCGTCTTGATAGGGAAGGTACTGCGGCGTTCCGGCGGCGTATAAAATTAGCTTAGCTGCCGGATCGAATCCATAATCAGCCATGAATTGTTCTCGTTTTTTAAAGCGTTCCTTGTTCATGTAAATATCAAACTGCGGGATGCCGACAGTGACGATGCTGTCATGGGTATAGCCGTAGAACTCCAAAAGTTCCTGGCGTGAGACGTCGTTCCAGACGATAACCTTATCGAAACGAACGGGCACCGTCCGGCCCGGGTCAGCGTTGGTTCCCTGGCGGATGCCCGATTTGGAGGTTAAATTGTCCCAGCTGTGGGGCATGCCGATGACCGGAATGCCGCAATGCAGGGCGGTCGCCGCCACCTGTTGGTCAGCGAGATTAAAAAGGTGGGTGATTAAGACAAGATTGACTTCGTATTTTTTAAAAATAGCGCCGTAAGCCTGATCCCGCAGGCATTTAATATGCCAGCATCGCAACCAAGAAAGCATGGGGCGCCATTCAAAGGAAGCCGCCAGCAAACGCGTCTTGAAGTATTCAAACGGACGTTCGTTTTGCAGCCACTTTTTTAAAAACAGCAGGGTTTCAATGTGCGTTTTTTGGGTAAATAGATAGGTTTCAACGGGATCCGCCAGGCGGCGCAGGATTTTGCCCACAACAGAGGATCGAAATCGAAGAAGCTCAAAGTTTACGTTCGGGCGGTCGAATTCGGCGTGGAATTTCGCGTCCCCGGCGAAAGGAGTCAGGATAACCAGGCGGGCATGCTTGGGCAGAATCCGGAAAGCATCTGATCGCAAGATATTGCGCGCTGACATCCCGAGAGGAATCGTAATCGCGATTGTTTTCATTCAGGCCGCGACTTTAAGGAGGGGTTACATCGACGGGGATGTTTTCAATGATCTGTTTTTTACCCAATAAAATCTGGATCCAGGTCCACAGGCTGCGCGCTCCGGCCCGGTTGAAAGGATAAAACATTTGGAACGTGGAGCGCGGGTATTCCGAGCAGCTGCGGCAAAGCTCGTTGTCAAATTTTCCCTCAAGGTGCGATTGGCGCAGTTGGCGCAGGGGTTCCCCCTGCCAGATTTCCTGGAGCGTTTGTTTGTTTAAATCTCCCAGGGCAAGCTTTCCTTCGTAATCGAAACAGCAGGGCACAACCCGGCCGTCTTGCAAAACCACGACCGATTCCCAGAGATAGCGGCAGGGAACCCTTTGGGACTCTTGTTGCGGGTAATAGCGCAGTTTGTTATCCGCCAATTGGGAAATTTTTTGAACCTGATTAGCCCAAGTGCTGAAGCGCTTAATGCGCAGTTCATTGACGATGCCTTTGTCCCTATAGGAATGCCACTGGCGGATGAAGTTGTCAACCTCGCTGACTGTTTCATTCATCAGGATAATTTGCAGAACGACACGCACGGGAGAGTTTATTTCCTCTTTGATCTTCAAAAAAGCATGAATGTTGGCCACAACCCGGTCGAACTCGGCGCGTTTTCTGATGTGTTCGTAGGTTGTTTTTGAAGCGCCGTCTAGAGATAGGATGATTTGGAAAAGGCGGGAGCCCAAAATTTCGCGGCCACGCGTTTCGGTCAAGGCAGTGCAATTCGTTGAAATTTCGGCGCGCACACCGCGTGAAGCCGCGTAATTAATCAACGAGGCGATGCGTTTATCCAAAAGGGGTTCACCCAGGTTGTGAAGCCTGACCAGATAGGAGGAATGGCTCCATTGATCCACGATCTTTTTAAATAGAGCTTCATCCATAAATTCTTTTGGCCTTTCCATAATGGGATAAGGACACATCACGCAGGCTAAATTGCAGACGCTGGTTGTTTCAATGGCGAACAGATTCGGGCTGTTAGGCGGTCTGATGAACCTGTTATGATAAGCAAACCGGCTTAAAAAAGTGTTCCAGTATTTTTTCCACATGCCGCATGTTATTTTATTTTTTTAAAAGCTCTTCGATTTGTCGGTAGGCGAAATCAACGGTAAGCTCGCGCAAGCAGTTGTGATGGCCGCAGTTGGTGTGGTTAATGACCCCTTCGCCCATCTTAAGCATCCCAGCCGCGAAACAAGGACTGCAGGGCATATTGTTATGGATCGTTTTAAAAGGTCCTTTTTTCCAGGGACCGGCTCCCTGCCGGTCCGACGGCCCCCAGATAATCGCAGTCGGAATTCCCAGCGCCATGGCTAATTTGGCCGGACCGCAGTCATTGCCTACAAAAAGGCGGCATTGCTCCAGCAGAGCCGCTGTTTGATAAACGTTGGATTTGCCTAAGGCATCGATGATCGGGCCCTTATAATAACGCCGGAATTCTTCGTTTAACCCGGTCTCTTCAGAGGTTCCAAGAAGTAAAAGAGAGGATGGAAACTTTTGGTTAATTTTTTCTAGGAGATGGGCGAATTTTTGAATTTTCCACCTTTTCCAATCCATTTGGCGGCTGACCCCCAAACTTAAAGCGATCGGGGCGTTGTTTCCCCCTCCCGCGTTTTGCAGGAGCGACGCGGCAAACTGCCGCGACGCGGCAGGGATAGCTAAATGAGGGCCATCTTGAATCGCCGGCGCGGCATCCGGGTGAAGCGAGATAGCCATCTCCAGATTTTTTTGGACGTCATGGCGTTCGGACTGGTTGATATTGATCAGTATGCGTTTGTTAAACAGAAATGAACGGTACATCTCTTCTTCCCAGATGGCGCTGTAAAATTTGGTTTTAAGCCATTTCAAACCTAAAGGGTAGTTGCAAACAAGTCGGCGGCAATGCCCGACGCGCCGGGGGATAGTGAAAAGACCTAAAAGAAAAAAACGCACCGGATTGGGGTAGCTGACTAAACAGGCGTCAAAGTTTTGCTCGCGAATTCTCCGGCAGACGGCCAAGCGTTCGCTCCAGGAGGCGCGGGTCCAATCAATGGACCAGTGCTTATCGGCGTGAGTTTCTTGAACCAGCTCATTGGCCGCTGAACGAGGACCGGTGATGATGGTGATGCGGCCTTGGGGAAATGAGCGGCGCAGGTGTTCCAGCGTGGGCAGAAGAAAAATCATATCGCCTAAACCGCAGTAGCCGAAAACCAGGATTTTGCACGATTGCCCGGCTTGAAGTGGTTGAAAGGCGTCCCCGCGGAGTCTCCAATAAAGATAAATTCCGGCCATCTCCCCCGCAGACACAATAAACTTAATGATCCGGCGCATGATCTCCCTTGGAAACTCTATCAAAATGAGGGGTCGCTGAGTTTTCGCGCGACCCACTCACCCCTTTTTAAGCTTCGGGGCGCAAAATTTCTTATTATCCCCGGTACCCCTCTTGAATTTCTTAGATTTAGGGGTAAGAATAATATAGGATGAGCCCTCTATGAAAGTATTGTTTTTACAGGAAAGCCCCATGTATGAGGCCCTGGGTATTCATGCCCTTGCCGGGGTGGTGAAAGCCGCCGGACATGAATGCGATCTTTTGATCGAATCCGAGGAGCGGGATTTTATCGGACAAATCGAGGATGCGAAAGCCGATCTTTTGGCTTTCTCTTTTATGACCAGGCAGCAGGAATGGGCCATCAATAAAATCAACAAGATACGCCGGGGTTTGGATGTCCCCATTTTAATTGGCGGCACGCATCCAACCATGTATCCGGAGACTCTTTCGCACTGCAACGCCGATTATCTTTGCGTCGGTGAGGGTGAGCAGCCAGTGGTCGATCTTTTAAACCGCATGGCCATAAAAGGACGCACGGACAATATCCCCAACATCCATATCAAGTCGCCCGATGGAGGGATCATTAAAAATGAGATACGGCCTTTAATGGATGACTGGGACAACGTAGCTATGCCCGATCGAACTATTTATTGGCGTTATCCGTTTTTGCAGGAACTGCCCTTAAAACGCTTTATCACCTCTTTCGGTTGCGCTTATAAATGCTCGTTTTGCTACATTAATAACTACCGAGAAATTTACGACGGCAAGGGCAAGTTTTTTCGCAGAAAAAGCATCCCCCGCGTTATAGCTGAAATGAAAGCCACAAGGGAAAAGTATCCCCTGCGCCGCATTCATTATGTCGATGATATTTTTTCCTTGAGTAAGACTTGGGTTGAGAAGTTTCTTCCTATATATTGGAAAGAAATTGGAATTCCCTGGTCGGCCAACATTTGGATCGCCCACATGTCACGGAAAATGGTTGAGTTATTTAAAGAAAACGGTTGCGTCGGCCTGACCTTTGGTGTTGAATCCGGCAACGAAAAGACTCGTAGGGGGCTTATTGATAAGGACCTTGCTGATGATCTGTACCTGAAAAATTGTGGTTACCTCAAAGAGTATAAAATTCCATTTCATACGGGCAATATCATAGGCCTTCCGGGCGAAGGGTTAGAGGAGGCTTTTCAAACGGCTCGTTTTAACAACACGATAGGAGTTACATCCGCCCGATCGGCGTTATTTTGGCCTTTCCCTGGTACAAAACTCACTGAGTATGCAATGGATCATGGCATGTTGACCTCTGATTATTCCGTGGAATACTTTAACCGGGGGATTTATCCAACAGTAACGCATAAAGATACCGAAAAGCTTAAGATCTTTAATAATATGTTCCAGTTCGTTGCAAAGTGGTCGCTGTTTGAGGGCGCGGCTAGATTTTTGTTGAAATGGCCCGCCAATCCAATTGTTAAACTTGTGGCCACTTTGGCGGACAAGTCATTTTGGTTTTCCGAAGCTAAGTTTTTTGGCCTGCTTAACTGGAGCGGTATCGTTTACTGGTGGCACTTACGCCAATCATTTATGAATATACGCAGGCATACCGCTGATCCACGATTTGAGAATGACGCGCTCGCCCAGCGGCCGTTCTGGAACATCAGTCAAAGCGATTTGGACCGTATTACCTCTAAACAAACAAACCCAAACAGAGACGGAATCACCTAAGCCGTAGTTCAGGACAAACCCTCGATTAGGCGTGCTTGGCGTCTGTATTGTGCACCCGAAGATTGACCGGAATGATCACGCTATCGATGTGGTTGGTTTTGATGGTCTTTATCGCTGCTCGCTTTTTACGCATGTTTAAAAAGGCTACGGTAAGAAGAGAAGACGCCTCTTTTTTTATCAAATAGGTGTATAAGAGAGCGGCGATTCGCCATGGCCGGATCAGGTAATTGAGAGAATAGAAGATGATGAATGCGCATGAACAGATAAGCGAAAGGACTTTTCCGCTGAATCTATCGTTATACGACACGGTATTTTTTGTGTGGAGATTTCGGCACAAATTTTGGAGGCTTTTGAAGTAGTCGTTGTTCATTTTTATGCGCCCGGTCGCGAGCAGCGTCTGAAAATTCTCGGAACCAGGATATGGTGAGAACGGGTAGCATGTCATATTGTCCAGCCCGGCAGCGGCGGTACGAAAAATGAACATGAACGAGTGAAAAACATCCTTCCATGTCGCGCCAAGCATGCCGAAGATCATATTCGCTTTGGTTTCCATGCCTGCATCGTGCGCGGCGCGCATTGAGCTAAGCATTTTATCGATATTAACCTTCTTTTTGATTCGACGCAGTTCTTCAACCGACCCGCTCTCGGGCGCGTAAATAACCAGCCGGCAGCCTGATTCGCGCAACAAGCCAATGACATCTTCATCAATGGCTTCGCTTCTTGTGCCGGAGGCTAATTGATACCTTATGTTGAGCTTTTCTTTAATCAGCAGTTGGGAAAAATCAATAATCCATTGTTTTTTGACAATGGCGGTCAGGTCATAAAAATCAAAGTTCGTGACATTGTAGCGCTCAATGTACCTTCTCATTTCGGCTAAGAGCAGATCGGGTTTTCGGGCACTCCAGCGCGTGGTCCACATTTGTGGGCTGGAACAGAAAGTGCATTGATATGGACATCCGCGACTGGCCAAGATCGGCATCGCCCGGCCGACATTGACGCCGTAGGTACACGCGTTGTCAATGTAAGTTTCGACAGGCACAAGTGACCAGTCCGGTTCAGGAATTTCATCGATTTCTCTGATGCGAGCTCGTTTTGGCGTCATTACCGCCTTCTGGTCGTTTCGAAATACGATACCCGCTACATTATGGAAGCCCTTTCCCTGTCTGTAAGCGTCGGCTAAATCAAGGATGGTTTCCTCGCCTTCGCCCAGAACGCATACATCAATGTCTGGGCAGCTTTGGATGATGTAATCGGCACAGGCGGTGGGGTGTTCGCCGCCCAGAACCAGGAGTTTGTCTGGATAGGCTTTCTTGATCGCCATTGCCAGGTCCTGAATAAATAGCCACTGATTTGAGAACATATTGCTTAGACCAATTATGTCGGCTCGAGGATCAATGCGATCAATCACCTCGGATGGAGACAGACCGTGAATAAGAAGGTCGTCATATCCTGAAGCGCGGCCATACCGATGAAGGGCTTCGCCAATGCCGTCCACGAGAGAAACCTGATACCCGACACTTTTTAAAGCGCCGGCAACGTACGCAAGGCCTAGGGGCGGTACGACGTCTAAACCATACGCATCGGCGCTGGTTAGAGTCGGTGGATGAATTAAGCTAATATGGACCGATGCCGCCTTGCTCCTTGGGTCAAAGATTGACCGCGTGCCCGAGGGTGTTTCGCTAATAGGTTCCATATTTTTACCTTTCTATAATATAACCCAGAAATCATCAAATATCAACAAGGCGCCGAGGTCCGAGGTGGGAATTTTTGGAGGAGAGTTCAAATATGATAATTGCTCATCTCAAATTGGAGGTGCCTCACATCTTCCGCGGCGATAAGTTTCAGCTAGTCTTGGTGTGTTTGTGCGCCTTAATTGTAAGGGGGGCGTGTCTTTATAGGTTCCAATTTCAAGCAACCCGCCCAAATGAACCGCATGTATTCTGGGATTGCGGCCGCCAACTTTTGGCTGGCCGGGGGTTGGTGTTTAACAAGGTTTACCAGAAAGCGGTTCATGAGGTCGCCAGACGTGAGCATCGTATGATTGAAACCAATGAAGTTAAGGTAGATAGGGAAGAGCTGATTTTTTGGAGGGGACGCTTTCCGGGCTACAGCATTTTCCTGGCGGTGACACAATTTTTCGGCGCCCAACGCATTTTGCCGGCCCGGATTATCCAAATTGTCGTGGACAGCCTGGCTTGTCTTTTTATCTATGGCATAGGCCTGCTTATTTTTGACCATCGTGTTGGACTATGGTCGGCCTGGATGTATGCTTTCTGGCTGCCTAACGCCCTGGTTGCCTGTATGCCCAATCAAGACAGTTTCATGTCAGTTTTTATTTTGAGCTCCCTTTATTTTTTTATTCTGGCTATGCAAAAAGATTCCTGGCGTTTAGTTTTACTGACGGCCTTTATTTTGATTATCGGGACGCATATGCGCGAGGAACCTTTCATGTTTCCGGTTGTGTGGGGTTTCGGGCTGATTTTTTGGAAAGGCTTTAAAAAAGCGCTCGCGTATTCTTCTGTTCTTATGGTGTTGATGCTGCTCGGCATGGCGCCTTACATCATCAGAAATTATCGGCTGGAAGGCCGCCTTGCTATGCTGACTCCCCACATATGGGATGGCATCTATTCCAGTATCGTGCTTGAAGATACCCAAGGGCGTTGGGGTTACAAGCCGGTGGAACAAGCTATGCTTGAAGAGAAAGGTGTTGTTTACGCGGGCGCGACCGTGGAAAGAATGAATTTTTGCAAGGAGAAAGCTTTGCGTGTCATCAGGGAGGATCCATGGTGGTATGTGCGAAACATCTTGCTGCCTCAAATATCCCTATTTACTATTTTTCCTTATTCAATTATCAGCCATTATTCCGGGGAGCCTTGGCTAGTGGATTACTTAAAATCAGGCGGCACTTCCTGGGGGTACTTGATTTATTATCCCTGGCAATTTTTTGGTCGACTTTTGGGAAAGGTGAGCGAAGGCTTAGTTTTTCTTCTGGCGGTATTAGGAATTTGGCTCGCCAGGTCTCGCTGGACGGCGACCTACGTGCTGTGGATTACCCCTCTTTATTACATGGCAGGGTATCTTCCAATTAAAGTGCTGCCCAGCTACCTTATTCCACCTAAAGCTTTACTTTTGGTTTTAGCGGCTTATGCGGTGATTACAATTTCGAAGGCGTTCGGAAATTGGCGTGCGGTTGGGGTTATACGCGCAGCTTAAACCGTTCTTGCGCGTTTCGATTGAAAATATTTCCGGCTTCAATCAAGATGTTGGGATGATAAAAAATAATCTGACTTCCCATGTTTTCAAACCTGAAGGAGACACGCAATAGGTTCGAGAGTTT
This sequence comes from Elusimicrobiota bacterium, assembly GCA_016205025.1. Taxonomy (GTDB): domain Bacteria; phylum Elusimicrobiota; class Elusimicrobia; order JACQPE01; family JACQPE01; genus JACQJO01. The sequence continues at coordinate 26,168 of JACQJO010000002.1, read as the reverse complement.
TTCTTTAATTTTTGCATGATCCTTTGGATGGGCAAATAAAAGCATGAAACCCCCGCCGCCGGCGCCCAGAATTTTTCCTCCGATAGCTCCAGCATTTCGGGCTTTCTCATAAATTTGATCAATGACATTTGAGGAAATATTTTTGCTTAAGCTCCGCTTGATCATCCAGTGTTCGTGTAGTAGCCGCCCAAAAGCGCCCATATCCTGGGTACCCGTTAGGATAGAAATACTCTCATCCACCATCTCACGCATTAGCGTGAGTTCTCTTTTTTTCTCCTTTGTTTTTTTGATTTGCTCCTTAGCGATTTCCGAGGCGGTCCTGGAAATGCCCGTAAAATAGAGGAGTAAGTGGTCTTGCAGAGCGTTCAAACGTTCCTGGCTCAGGATGATCGGGACTATGCTGATTTCATCGTTTGGAGCAAAATCAACGCGGTTGAAACCTCCGAAAGCAGCGGAAACCTGATCCTGGCAACCTACGTTTTCTTTTAGAATATGCTGCTCTATGCGGATAGCTTCTTTAGCCAGATGGATCTTGGCGACCATCTTTTCCTTTAAGGCGAAGAGGGTGTGCAGGAGTCCGACTGTAAAGGCAGAGCTTGACCCGATACCTGACCTGGCTGGCAGATCTCCGTCGTGATGGATTTCTACCCCCTCATGAATGTGAAAATATTTGAGGATTTCTCGGACAGCCGGATGGCGAATTTCATCGACGGAGTTCACCTCTTCGATCTTGGAATATAAGATTCGGCTGTTATGTTTAAAAAAAGGGGGCAGATAACGCGTTGATATGTAACAGTACTTATCTATAGTGGTCGCCAGAATGCGGCCGCCATATTCCTTATACCATGCGGGGTAATCCGTGCCTCCACCGAAAAACGATATGCGATAAGGAGTTCGACTAATGATCATCGCAATCGGTGCAGCGGTGCATTTAATTATTTCCTGCCTGGGAGTTGCGCATTATTGTGAAACATTTAATCAATTCTCGCACGCCATCTTCAATGGTCCAATGGGGTTTATAGCCCGTGGCCAGAATTCGCGCATTGGAAACAATGTAGTCTCTTTTATCGAGATCCTCGCCTACGGGGGCCTCCAGGAATACGAATGATGGGATGATTTTTTTAATCGTTTGACACAACTCAATTTTGGATAGATTGGCATTTTCTAGTCCCACGTTGTAAACCCGTCCTTTCATTTTATTGAATTGGTTGATACTGTGGAGGAAAGCTTTTGCGACGTCACGGACGTGGATGTAGTTTCTTTTAAAATGGCCTTCAAAGATTATGACTGCCCGATCGTAAACAGCTCGATAAACGAAACTATTGACCAGTAAATCTACGCGCATTCGGGGCGAGGAGCCAAAAACCGTAGCCAATCGTAAGCTAATGGCATTGCCCCGATCCATTAAAATTTTTTCCGCCTGAACTTTTGATTTGCCATAGAACGAAATGGGCCTCAAGGCGCTTTCTTCAGTGCAGAGTTTATTTTTTGCGCCGATGCCGTAGCCGGAGTTTGTCGTGGGAATGATTATCATTTGTGAGCGCGAGGCCAGATTGGCCACAATGCGAACGGCATCAACATTCGTTGTCTGGGCGGCAACCCGATCGTTATCGCAGGCGGGAGCCCCAACGATGGCTGCCAATGGGATGATGATATCTTTTCCCTTTATAGTGTTTTTCATTAAACTGGGATCCCTGCAATCGCCGCGGATTACCTCAAAGCGCTTGTTGGCGCAGATGTCTAATAGGCTTGACTGGCGGTAAATAAAATTATCGATCACCGTTACGTGAAAACCGTTTTCAAGCAGGGTCGGCACTAAAATGGAACCAAGATAACCAGCGCCCCCGGTTACCAAAATTTTACTCGAAGGCATGTCGTGACCCAAGATCAATGTCTGCCAGCCAAAACTACCCGGGAAATGAAATCAACATCCTTGATGCCAAGCGACGGGTTGTTGGGTAGGAAAAAACCGCAGCGATGAATTCGATCCGCCATGGGAAAGCTGGTTTTGCCAAACCGTTTAACCCAAAAAGGATGGAGGCCTAGATTTCCGGCTGAAAAGATACGCGTCTCAATTCTATTGTTAGTTAGGGCGCGGACAATGCGGCGCCGCTCCTCAGTGTCTTTCGCAAGGAGCCCAAAGTGTATGCTGCAAACTCGAGAATCCGGGTCGCTTTTTTGGATAACAAAATTTTGAGCCAGATGCATTTTATAACGATGGTGATTTTTTTGCCGTCGAGAGATAATCCATTCGATTTTATCCAACTGCCCGAGGCCGATATAGGCATTCAGATCGGTGGAGCGCAGGTTAAACCCGGGTTCATAAAAAACAAAAGGCGCATTGAAGTCGTCAATATTGTGGCTAGTCACAAGGGCATTGTGTGTTTCACGATCCAGGTCTTTGCTCCAACCATGGCTACGCAGCATGAGCAAAAGATCGTTGAGTTGTTTATCGTCGGTCGAGACCATGCCGCCCTCTATGGTAGAAAATTGATGGCCGAAGTAAAACGAGAAACTGGCCATATCACCAAAGGTCCCCAGGTTTTGGCCATGGTAGGAAGCCCCGATGGCTGCGCAAGCGTCTTCCAGGAGAATAAAACCATATTTTTCTTTCAGCATCATTATTTCTCTCATTTTATGGGGAATGCCTAAAACTTGCACTAAAACGACGGTGGAAGGATGTTCTTTTTTGAGTGTAGACTCTAGATGATTAAGATCGAGGCCGAAAGTGTCCGGATCCGCTTCGCACATAATCGGTTCGAATCCGAGCTGAATGGCTGGCGCTATTGTTGTGACCCAGCCGACGCTGGGGACGACAACCTTTTTGTTTTTGAGTCTACCCGATAGAAGGAGGGCATCGTACATTAAAAGATTAGCGGAGGAGCCAGAATTGCAAAATACGGAGTGTGATCGTTTCAGCCAACGGTTCCATTTTTCCTCAAATTTTAGAGTGACCTCGCCTTTTGTTAGGCGTGGAGATTTTTTTAGCCAGGCAATCAGGCGATTGATATCTTTTTGGTCAATCGTGTCTTCGGCCAAGTAATACCTGAAAGGTCTTCCAATATCTCCATTTTTAGAAGAAACCTCCTTCGAGCCGTGCTTGGTATTGATCTTTAAGGAGTCGTTCATGCCGCCGAATTTTTTTCCCGCCTGGTTTGCTGTCTCCAGTAGTCTAATAGAAAAATTAAACTTTCCTCAAATGTATATCTTGGTCTCCAGCCCGTTGCCTTGGTGAATTTTTTGACCGAAGGAATTTGCAGAGTGACATCTGAAGGCCTTAAAAGTTTCGGATCTTGCCTAAGGCGCACAGGCACCTTGCTTAACTTAATAAGGCGATTTAGAAAATCCCCAACTTTGAGCACTGTCAAGCCGCCGATATTATAGGCCTCTCCAGGTTTGCAATGAAGCGAAGCGATCCAATAGGATTCCATGGCATCGCGAACGTCAATCAAGGTGCGAACAGAATTTAGGTTGCCATGCGTCAGTTCCTTTTGTAGACCCGTTTCAATCCTTGCGACTTGCCGCGCAAAGGAGGATGCGAAGAGATCATCTCGACGAGGATTGATATAGGCAAACATGCGGGTTCTAATGATTTTCATTTTATAATTTATGAAATAGGACCAGCCCAATAAATCCTGGGTTACTTTGGAAACTGCATAGGGACTTGCTGGTCGCAGAGGAGCGTTTTCTTCTATAGGCACATCTTTGGGATTGACCTGGCCGTAAACCTCAGAAGTGCTGCATAGTTGAATAATGGGATGGATTCCTGTTAAGCGAACAGCCTCCAGTAAATTAGCTGTGCTCATGATATTGTTGTTCAGTACGGCAAGCGGCGCTTGAAAAGAAGCGTGCACATTGGCATGGGAAGCTAAATGAAATATGGCTCCCGGCTTCGTTATTTGGAGTACTCGCACAAGGGAGCCAAGATCATTCATATCACATTCATGAAGGGTGATCCGGTCTGCGATGCTCGCTAAATTACGCGTTGCCGTTGTGCTGTGCCAACGGACTATTCCATGGATTTGAACATGAGGATGATTATTGTCAATATATTCTGCAAGGTAGCTCCCCCCAGAGCCCGCAATTCCTGTAATTAAAACACGCTCAAAAATTTTTGCCATAGACGTTTGATTGCCGACGCCAAGTTATCCATTCCCAAAAAACGCACCATAGAAGAGCGCACCCGTTTATTAAAGGGTTCATTTTCCGAACGCCCCCGATCCTTATGGGCTCGTCGCCAGGGATATCGAGCACTTTGAGCTTTTTTTTAGCACAACCAATAGTCAATTGCATTTCCAGAACAGGAAGATTACCGCTCGTTAATTCCAATTGGCTTAACAAGTTTTTTTTGAAAGCACGGAACATAACAATAGAATCCGTATAGCGCGCAGAAAAAAGAACATTCACAAGTTGGGTGAACATCCAGTTTCCAAAAGCTGTGATGAAGTCATCATCATAACTTTTAGCCCCGTCAGCGTAACGGGATGCGATAACCATATCGTAGCCGTCTTTCATTTTTTCCGCTAAAATTGGAATCAATTCCGGCAATGAGTTCCCATCAGGACTAAAGGCGATAATAATATCCCCCTTAGCCACCTCACAGCACTCCCAATAAGCGCCGCAGGTTCCTTTTGATTTCTGTTTGATAACGAAGTAGCCGTTATTTTTAAGATATTCAAAACTACCATCGGTAGAGTTGCCATCCACGAAAATAATTTCATCCACCCATTCCTTTTTGATCATAGGTAAGATCTGTTTTAAACCGTCGATTTCATTTCTGATAGGAATGAAAAGTGTTGTTTTCATGGCTTAGTTTGTGAGCGTTGAGCGATACCAATCAATGGTCTTTTTAAGACCATCCTCAAACGAAACTTGAGCTTGGAAACCTAAAACTTTTTTTGAATAAGTTAGATCCAAAAGCCTGGTAGGAATTGCAGTAGGCTTGGCGGGGTCAAAAATGACGCGCGCGTTGCTGTAACCTGTAAGTTTCAAAATAAGCTCTACGGATTTTTTGACGGTTATGGGAATGCCTGAGCCGAAATTAACAGGCTTGCCATCCACAGCTCTTTCCATGGCCAGAAGCAGAGCTTGGACCATGTCCGTAACATAAACAAAATCGCGCACGTTGCTGCCATCGCCCCACACCTCATAGGGGTCTGTTCGTTCAATAGCTTTTCGGATCAAGGCGGGTAATACATGGGATGTTTCTGGATCGAACTTATCGTAAGGTCCGTAAACGTTAGTAGGACGTACCAGCGCTACGCGCAAGCCGTATCTGCGGTGATAGAACTGGGCCAGTTTTTCCGCATAGCGTTTCATCCATCCAACGCCAAAATAAATATCGTAAGGATCGTCAGTAAAACCTTGTTCTTCTTGAATTGGAATCTGGCTGGATGGATAAATAACCGAACTGCTAATATACAAAAAGCGTTCAACTTTAGCGCCATGGGCTGCTTGCAAGAGTTGCGCATTCATAAGAACATTATCTGTAATCTGGGCAATAGGATTTTTGTGTGTTATAAAAGCGCCGAAGGAATTGGCTGCGCAGTGGAAAACAAAATTTATCCCCCCGACCAACTCTTGACAGTCCTCTCGTTTAGTTAAATCGCCGCATAGATATTGGATTTTTTCATTTTTTACAATGGGAGGCTTTTGATGATAACTTGCTCGAATATTCGCTCCTTCTTCTAGCAATTTAAGAACAAGATGAGATCCAATAAGGCCGCTGCTTCCCGTAACTAGAACATTTTTTCCTTTATAAAACATGTTAACGGTTGCCAATGCTGGGTTAAGCGATGATTGCGATCATTCTTGGGTTTTCAGTTTTGGGTCTAATAATGCCCAGCTAAGTCGGGATATTCTAGAGGTTTGTTTGCATAGAGGTAGGCCCCTCTTTTGTTGCCGTACCACACAACCTGCTGACACCACTGCTCCCAGGAATCCCAAGTATTGGCAACCCTATCAATGTGGTATCGAGAAGGTTTATTTTGCAATAAGACAGGAGCCCCTGATAAAATGGACTGGTAAAATTCCCAAATATTGCAAGAAAGTTCTAAGTTAAGATTTGTTTTTTGAAAGGGTTTTTTTATTAAAGATTTATTAAGCTCGATGGCCTCGTGCAAGAGAAGCAATGGAAGTTTGATGGGCTTAGCTTCAAGATATTTGTTAATAACTGTTTCCAGTTCTCTATAAAAAATATCCAGCTTATCTTCCCTGCATAGCTTAATAAAAACAAATTCATCCGCAGGCCAATGAATACCCAGCCAGTCTTTGGAGTAACAATACTCGACCCCGCCATTCTGTATTTCTCGAGCTTGTTCTTGGAAGAATGCCCGCACCTCTAGCAGCGTAGGATAAGCCTCCAGGTTGCCCTCGGAGAAAATTTCGAAGAGTTCTCGATAGCTTATTGAGCAAATTTGATGCAACAAAATAATTGGTATTTGGGCGATTTTGTCAAAATGCAACAGGGCTACCATCCAACAGAAGGCGCGGGTTCGTACCCAATCCTGCTTGGGCATAGCGTTGGACCCAACAACCAAAATTTGGGTTTCATAAATTTCATCTTGAGACTGGGCTAGCGCTCCATGGATATTAACTACCTTAGACTCCACCATCACCAACCCATACTGCTTTTGGTAGTCTGGATTGCCCATTTCTGCGTTGGGCAAAATAGATAAATTGTTAAATTGAATGCGATTGTGTTGACCGCTCTGTATTACGGAAGATACCCCATCTGCAAAGGACCCATATGTTTCTCCGGGCAAGCCCAAGATCATATCGCTCATGGTTTGCACCCCATCTCGTGTAAAACGTCGCTGTAACTCCCGGAAAGAATCAGAGCTAATATTATCCCGCTTGATATCCTTAAGCGTTTGTGGATTAACTGATTGGAGAGAAATGACGACACCCTTATTTAGTCCCGCATCCGCCAGTATTTTTTGAACCTTATAAGCGCGTTCTGTTGCGTTTTTGGTATTTTGAACAGAAAGCGCCTGAGGATATCCATATTTTTTTTTGGTGCTAGCCACATAATTTACAAGGTCGACATCTCTTGGTAAGATTCCAAAGTTAGCATCTGCGCAAAAAATAAATTCAATTTTATGTTTGGCAAACCAATCAACTTCTTGGGTCAGCCTTTCCATGCTAAACTGGTAGACTTTACTTTGCGTAGCTGACCCCCAATCGCAAAAAGTACAAGAAAACGGGCACCCCCGATTAGTTTCCCAGAGCGCGATCCATTTTTCTTGCGGATTGGCTTCCATTAATTGTTTGAAAAATTTTTCCGTATAAGGAGACGGTATGATACTAATATCTTTTAATCTTTCCGCCCTTGCCGTCTGAGCAAGGGAATCGTCTTTCCTTAAAAAACTAATCGAAGCAACGGCATCCCAATTTCTTAGGGGGTAGTTTTCAAGAATCGAGGCAAATACCTGCTCCCCCTCCCCATGACAAGCCAAATCGATAAAGGGATGCTCTCTCATAAATGCTTCCAGGGCATCTTGGTGATCGGGAACATGGGGTCCGCCAAAAATAATTACCGTTTCCGGTTCTTTCTGTTTAACAGCCCTTGCAATTTCTAGAGAAATTCTAAAATTCCAAACATAGCAGCTGAAAAATATAAGCTCGGCGCCAGAAAGCTTCCCCAGCGCTTCGTTGATGGATGATCGTTTATAAATGGGCAAAAGAAATTCATAATCCTGCGGGTGCCTTAATTTCTTTTGGGCATAGGCTTGCAGGGTGCCAATTGAATAGGGAAAATAATTTTGGTCAGAAAAACTGTTATTGATTTGGACCAAGCCAACTTTAATATTATGAGAATCCATATCTGTGTTATCTTGCTATTATTTATACGTATACTTAAGTCAATAGTATTACCTCGCTGAAAATGAAGACCTCCCTCTTTAGTTTAATATAGGATTCTTATCTTATCAAGGAGGGCATGGGAATCCGGGGCGGGTGTTTACGTCGGTGGGATGGAGGCCTTCTGTGATTTATACCACTCGATAGTATCTATGAGCCCGTCTTCCAGGGTAATTTTTGGTTCAAACCCCAGTAATTTTTTAGCCTTTGTTATATCTGTTGCTCGGTAAGGGATGGTTGTGGGTTGAGAAGCGTCAAATTGCACCTCGGCATCGCCGTGGCCCGCAGCCTTTAATATGATGCGGGTAATTTCTTTGATAGAAAATGACCGCCCATAAGCGATATTGACGGGATCGCAGACCGGATATTTTTCGAGCATAAGCAGGCAGCCCCGAGCCAAGTCGGATATATGAAGAAAATCGCGAGCTTCTTCTCCGTTTCCCCAAACAATAAAAGGATTTTGCCGCGCCAGGGCTCTGCGCACCAGTGACGGGATTACATGGCCTGTTTTTAAATCAAAATTATCGTGGCGGCCGTAAACGGCCGTAGGACGAACGATAGAAATTTTCATGGTAGATCGGGAGGCGACATACTCGCCTAGACGTTCCAAGTAGCGTCTCATCCAACCGTAGCCGAAGTAGGCAGGATGCGGTGGCCCGGACCACATCTCCTCCTCTTTAACTGGATGATCCGCCGCTGGATAGCCGGCGCTGCTGCTAAAGATAAGGGTCCGTTTGACCCCGCAGGCCCAAGCTGCTTGAAGAATTTGCGCCGTGAGCGTTAGATTGGTAGTGATGCCTTCAAGTGCTTGCGCGGGCTTACTCGACGTCACGAGAGCTGAGCCAACGGGGCCGGCGGCATGAAAAACGTAATCAACTCCGCCCAGCGCTCTAAGGCAATCCTCCTGCCTGGTTAAGTCGGCGTCCAGCGTTTCAATGCGTTTGTTCTTGATGACCATCGGACGTTTATGGATGGGAACGCGCACTTTGGCTTGGGTTTTGAGCAACTCCTGAACAATATTAAGTCCGACAAAACCTGTCCCGCCGGTGACCAGAACAGTTTTGTTTTTATAGAGCATTCTTAATTGAGGGCAATTCCTGAAGCTTATCGCCAAAGGTACGCAGCACGGTGTTTCGAATTCCTTCGGAATCCAAGCCTATTAGTTTTCTTATTTGAGGTACGCTGCCATATGAGCAAAGAAACGTATCGGCGGGCAGTCCATGATAGGCGATATTGAGATTCGGGATTTCAGAAACAGCCTCGTAAAAACCGAAGGCATCATGAATAACAAGAATCCTCGTGTGTTTAAATTGACTGACGACGGCCTTGTCTATCGGTTTGATGGTGTTGAAGTACACAATATTGACGTTTAAGTCTCTGCAAGCTTCTAGAACATTGGCAATAAGTGGACCAGCTGTCATGATTGTGGCATCGGCGTTTTTATCCTGCAAGATCAGGGCCTTGCCAGACTCAATGGATATGTTCAAATCGTGGGGTTTGTCCGCAAGGCGAAAATAGTTCGACTTGCCGATATTGTATTGACTGCGAATCAAGGCATCAATTTCTTTTGGGGAACCCGGCTGAAAAACTTGCATACCGGGCAGCAACCTAAGGGTAGCTAGATCACCGTAACAATGGTGACTAGGGCCATCCCAGGCATAATCAAACGAAGCTCCGCAAGTGACGATATTAATGGGAAATTGATTGTAGCAAGCGTCAAGTTTTAGGTGTTCGTAGCTGCGGTCAACAAAAAACGGGGCTATCGTGTGCACAAAGGGAATGAATCCTTGGGAACTCAAGCCCGCCGCAGCGCCAATAATCGCATTCTCGCAAATACCTAAATTAAAAAAACGATTAGGAAATTTTTCCTTGAAATCGTTAAAAAGGAAGACGCTGATATCGCCCAAGATTACGACAATCCGGTCGTCTTTTGCGGCCAAATCCGCGACCGTCAGGCTGAATTGTTTTCTCACCCCAGCTCCTTGATCAGTTGCTCATATTCCGCCTCATTGGGTGGACGCCTGTGCCAGGAGTATTGATTTTCGATAAACGTCTTGCATCCGTACCCCTTGACCGTGTCGGCGATGATGATCTTAACAGTGTCGGCTTTTTTTAAGAGCTCGTTTTTTAGTGCATTGACGTCATGACCATTGACTTGTGTGACCGCGCAGCCGAAACCTTCAAAGTGAGCGGCCGGGTTTTTAATCTGAAGGCTTCTGAGCTGAGACTGATTGTTGTCATATATCACGGTGAGGTTGTCTAGCTTGCGGTCAACGGCAACCAACATGGCTTCCCATACCGAACCTTCGTTGGATTCCCCATCGCCGATAATGGCGAATACTCGTCTTTTGCTATTTTTTATTTTGAACGCCAGCGCTATGCCAGTGGCGATACCGATGCCGTGTCCCAAAGAACCAGTGGAAGCTTCGACGCCGGGTACCTTGAGCCGATCGACATGGCAACCAAAGTCCGACTGGAACCCTCCAAATGCGTGCACCCTTTCCGGTTTGAAGTACCCGAATTTCGCCAAAACACAGTAGAGACCTAAAGAACCATGTCCTTTGCTGAGAATAAACATATCGCGGTCTTCAAGTTTCGGGTTGGATGGATCATGTTTCATTGTGGAGTAAACGGCGTAAAGTATTTCCACAATGGAAAAACAGGTGGGGATGTGACCATGGCCGCTTTTTTGGGACGCCAAAAGGATGCTTTTTCTTATTTCTTTGCAGTCTGGAGTCATTTAAATGGGGGCATTAAACACGTCGTAGCGTTTTCCAGTTTGATCTTTATTTTTTTTATACCAGTCCATGGTATTTCGAATGCCTTCAGCAAGTGGAATTTGCGGCTCAAAGCCGATTGCGCGGGCCCGCGAAATATCCATGATTCTTTTTTTGTCACCGGCTGGTTTGGCGGTATCCCAGACCACCTTTGGTTTTACCGCAAGCTGATCCACAATGGTTTCCACTAGTTCCTTGATGGGGAAACCGCGTCCGGAGCCCAAATTCAAAATTTGTCCAGGCGCCCTTTCTACGGCCAGAAGCATGCCTCGTGCCACATCCTCGGCATGGACAAAATCGCGCTCCGAAGAACCGTCGCCCCAAATCACCATTGGATTCTCGCAGTTTACCGCTCGCTTAATGAGGGAAGGCACAACCATAGCATTGATTGAGTCGAAGTTGTCATAGGGCCCGTAAACATTGGCGGGTCTGACGATGGTAATGTTTTTCCAATTGTATTCTATTTTATAGGCCTCTACCTGAAGTTCGCCCATCCTCTTGGCCCAGCCCGCAAAGCGATCGTTGAGGGAGGGAAACGTCTTCCATACTTCATCCTCGTAGAAAACTTCGGCCGGTGCATAAACCCCAATCGTGCTGGTGAAAAGGTAACCCTTTACTTTATTTTGTCGGGCCGCTTCTAAAAGGCAGGTATTAAAAAGAATCATCGGGGTAAAGAAGCTGGCTGGGTGCGTTTTAGTGACGGCGGGCGAGCCTTTGGTGCAAAGCAGATTCATGACATAATCCATTCCATCGCAGGCCTTCAAACAATTGTCCAAAGACCTTAAATCGAGTTGTTCGAATTCCGCTTTGGGATTTGCACGAGAGGGGTCATCCAAGGAAACAATGCGAACTTGGGCCCCCTGATCCAGAAGCATTTCGACCAAGGGTATGCCGATAAGGCCGGTGCCGCCCGCGACAAGGACTTTTTTACCTTTAAACAAGTCAGGAGTTCCTCATTGGCCCAGTCTCGGTGATCCAGCGTGCCAGCCGGCTCATCTTGACGCGTCCTTAATTTTAATACGAGCTAAATTTTCCATTTCTGAAGGGGTGTTTATCTTAATTTCCACGCAATCGAGACAATTTATACAAAAAATTATCAAAATTTTTTAGCAGGCGGCCACCCGTTGACTTTTATTCCCAATTAAAAACCGGCCTTCCGTTTTTGTGGGTGGCGAAGCGGCCGCGGTAGTAGTCGCGGTTTAGCAATTCTTCGTGGGTGAGCGCGCGCTGTTGGTTGCCGATCATGGAATCAAATTCCGGAATTTCGCGCCGAGCTTGGGCCAACCGCTGGGAGGCGTCCAGCTTGGCGAATTGGGCTAATTCTTTAAGATGCGCCGGGGTAATAGAAACCGGCCCGTCTTTGGTTTGGTCGGCGGGCAGAATCGTGAAGTGACGCTCCACGTAATCCGCGCCCAAAGTCATGGCGGCCATGGCGGCTTTGATGCCGTCCCTGGCAACAAGCGTGTGATCCGACCAGCCGGCTTGCGGGCTCAAGCGTTTTAAATAGTTCAATCGGGCCAAATGGCAGTTGTCCAGAGTGTTGGGATACATGGTGACGCAGTGGAAGAACGCGAAATTTTTTCCCTTAAGCACCTCGGCCGCCTTTTCGATTTCCTCGTCGCGCGTGGCGCCGGTTGAAACAAACAAGGTTTCAAAATGTTTTTTGAGCTCGCTTAAGAAGGGATAACTGGCGCAGTCGTAGCTGGCGACTTTGACCAATTTCTGCGGCCAGGGCAGGGCGGCCACAGCCGGCACTCGATTGGCGGCGAAGATGGTGGCCAGGGGAATCAGGCCTTTTTTACGGCAGGCCTCGATAAAAATTTGGTGGTCTTCCAAACTAAGCTCCAGTTTTTTGAGGCGGTCATATTCGGGTTGAAACGGCCTTTTAATGACCAGCGTTTTGCCCGACGGGTCGGTTTGGCCTTGCTCGAATTTTTCGCGCTTGACGAGGTCCTCGACCCAAATGGACTGGATTTTGGCGTAGGTGGCGCCGGATTCGGCGGCCGCGTCCACCATCTCCAAAAGAATGGAGCGTTCGCCGTTATGGTTTTGACAGAATTCCGCGATGATTTTAGACATCAAGTTCCTTCAGGATCATTTTGGCGGTGTAGGCGTAGCCATCTAGAGTGCCGAAACGTTTTTTTAATGCCGAGTTGTATTCGCGAATCCGGTCTTTAAGCTTTGAAGTGGTTTCGATCAGTTCTTTGAGACTCTGGCCCCTCCAAATAACCCCGAGTCCCAGGCTCTCCACCGATAAAATATTAAAGTAAATTTCCGGATCATCGCTCGGATCATGCGGCGGCGACACAATGGGTATTTCTTTTATTTGAGACAGGCCAATGGCCCCCCATCCGCAGCGGCCGAAATGCAGCTTTATTTTGGGATGCCCGATCGCATCCGGAGCGGCATGGGTGCTGCCCGGGATGGCCTCGGTATTGTTGGTGTAAACGGTTAATCCTAATTTTTTGGTTTCTTGATACAGGCGTTCCAGACCCGGAACGCCGGAAACTGTGACATAAATTCCTTCCCGGCTGATATCGGGGGGCTTCCCCCGTTTTAACGAAACTGCCGGAGGAACCGCAGTCTCTTTTTGATCGAGAGGCCTGCGTTTGGCGTTATAGGAAAAGGTGCCGGGTTCACTGACATAGCGCCGTCGCGATCCTTCGTCCACTTTTTGGGCCAAGGCCGCGGCTTTTTTTACTAAAGCTGGGTCTAAATTAATTTTTTGAGATGAAACTTTGAGAGCCTCCTGAAAAATTTCATGCGTACTGCCGAAGGTCATCTCAAAGCCGGGTGCGAGTTCCAGCGAAACTCTGGGGTTTCGGGTAAGCTCCAGCGCGATTTTTTGGCCCTTGACCTTTTGCCGCCCGCCTTTGAGAGATTCCAAGGTCCATGAATTGTTCAGGCACCTTTTCATTTCATCGGCAATTTTTTTGTGCGATCCGGTCCAACGCGCGAGGGATTCATTGAAAGTTCCGTTGCCGTAAAATATTTCTTTAAGCAGGGAGCCCAAATGGGAGTCAAGATAGATAAGGCTTTGTTCCTCATCGGACCATGACTGAAACTCCTCAAGCATGATGCGGCGTTGGGTTTCGCCGTAAACCCAGGGAACGATAATCCCCAGGGGGTTTTTCCCCCGGCCGCGTAGTTCTTTGTTGATGGCCAGCGCCAGTGCCGTGGTTTTTAAGTACGGCCCGTTGCCGAAGCTGAAATTGGCCAGTAGATAATCCATCAGTTCCGTTCGATCCAATGTTGGTGCCAAAGCGCGAAGTTCAGCAGCTGCCAGCTTTGGGCGTTTTTGCGTTCGGCGAATTCTTTGACCGCGGTTTCGTCAAAATAGTCCGTTTCCCGCAGTAAACGCTCCAGGGTTTCGCGGGTCAAGCGGCCCAGGTGACCCCAGAACCACTTTTCAATGGGAACCGCAAATCCTTGTTTCGGTCTGGCTATAATTTCCGGCGGCAAAATTTCCCGCAGAGCTTCCTTTAATAGTCCTTTGGGCCGATGACCCGTAATTCTGGTTTCCGGCGGCAATGAAAGAACAAGCTCGATTAGGCGGTGGTCTAAAAATGGCGCGCGTGTTTCTACCGAGTTGGCCATGCTCATTTTATCCACCCGCATTAAAAGAAGTTCAGGCAACCGCAGATTAAGGTCAATATAGGTCATCCAATCCAGCGCGTGGCCGGTCCGGCTGTTTTCTTTGAAGCGCTTCCAGTAGGGTTGCAGGCTTTCCCATGACGAGGCGGCGCAAAGTTTTTTCTTTAACCGTGGTCCCAGGATTCTTTCTTTGGCCGAATCACAGAAGCCCTCGGCTCCTCCTTGGAACACGACTTCGTTGCGGCTGGCGCGTTTTAGCCACTCCAGGCGCATGGCGCCGCGCCCCCGGCCGCGCAGGTAGGTTTCAAGCAGGGGGAGTCCCCATCCCATAACCGCGCGCACCAATCCATGGCGGCTTAAGCCGTCTAAGCGCAGGGCTTCAAACCAAGCGGGATAACCGGCGAAGAGTTCATCCGCGCCTTCGCCCACTTGAGCCACGATCACGCCGTAACGCTTGGCCAACTGGGAAACAAAATAAACGGGCACGCACACTGGATCGGCCAGGGGTTCGTCTTGATGAAAAACCATGCGCGGAATGAAATCAATGAGGTCTTGTTCTTGGATAATGATTTCGTGGTGTTTCGCGCCGAACCGAACGGCCGCGTGCCGCGCCCACTGGAGTTCCCCGAAATCCACCGCCGGCGGATAACCGACCGAAAAAGATTGCGCCGGCTCCTTCATGAGTTCGCTCATCAAGGCCAGGTTGGCGCTCGAATCAATGCCGCCGGAAAGAAACACGCCGAAGGGCACGTCGCTGACCATTCGATAGCGAATGGACTCCCTTAAAACATGGATTAATTCCTCCTTGGCTTCATTGATAGAGACGGGGCCGGATCTTTTGTTGGCCGCGGCCAGGGGATCCCAGTAAGGCGAGACGTTGACACTGCCGTTGGCCGCGACCGTCAGGTGATGCCCGGCCGGAAGTTTGTTAATGCCTTGAAACAGCGTTAAGGGAGGAATGGTGACTAGAAACGAGAGGTACTGCCCGAACGCCTCTTCGTTGAGCCGGCGCGCAATGCCGCGAAAGGCCAATATCGCTTTGATTTCGGAGGCGAAGATGAAACGCCCCTGTTGTATAGTCCAGTAGAGCGGTTTTTTGCCCGCGCGGTCGCGGGCTAAAAAAAGCCGCCGCTCTTTTTCCTCCCAAATGGCGAAGGCGAACATGCCGCGCAGTTTATCGAGCATGCGGGGGCCCTCTTTTTTGTAAAGCGCTAGGAGCACCTCCGTATCCGAACGCGAGGAGAAGGATTCTCCCTCTTTCTCCAGATCCTGGCGCAGTTCAAGAAAGTTATAGATTTCGCCGTTAAAAACGATCCAAAACCGGCCGTCCTTGCCGGACATGGGTTGGTGGCCGGCGGTGGAAACATCCAGGATGGCCAGCCGGCGAAAACCGAAACCCAGGGTCTGATCCCGGGAGATGTAAACCCCAATGTCATCCGGGCCTCTGTGCGCGATGGTTTCGCGGGCTTGGATCAGTTCGTTTTGGTCAACCGGTTGGCCCTGGAAGGAAAAAACGCCCACAATGCCGCACATAATCAATAAGAAGTAGGTAGTAGGTAGTAGGTAGTAGGTAGGGAGGGATGAAAGATAAAAGTCATGAAGAGAGCTCCTGGTAACGACGAAGTATAGTCGGCAGATAGCGGTTCCAGGAAAAATGGTTTTTGGCCACCTGATTGATTCTGTTTCTTAAGGCATCGCCCTGACCGCGAATCATGCCGCTTAAATACCGGATCGCGTTTTCTATCCCCGGCTGATCATCCGGACTTAAAATCACGGAGCCGGCATTTTCAGTTTTTATCAGATGGGCGATGTCTTTGGGATGGGGCGTGGTTATCAAGAGATTGCCGGCCGCCAAATATTCCGCTGTTTTAGTCGGACAGGCCACTTCATTGACCGGATGGTTTTCCCGAAGCAGGATTCCAATGTCTCCGGCGTTTAAATATTGGGGCGTTGTCCGGTGATCTGTGGTCAAAACATGAAAATCCGCGGCGTTAACGCCATGCTCCTTTAATATTGCAATCGTTTGATTGCGGGCCGGCGTCAAAACCAAGAGAAAGCAGGATGGGTCCGCCTTTTTAGCCGATTGAAAAGTTTTGGCCAGCCACAAGGCCGGCTGCCAGGCCCGCACCGAACCCGCGAAGGTTAAGACCAACCGGTTTTCGATCCCAAGCTTTTGACGCGAGGCTTGGCGCTGCGCGTTCGGCGTCTGAAAGCGCGATTCTTCCATGCAACAGGGGATAACATCAATCTTATCGGCTTTGACGCCGTAGTTTTTTAGGAAGCGCTCTTTGAGAGTTTGGGAAACGCAGAAAATGTGATCCGCCTGGCGGGCCGCCTGGGCTTCCATTTTTTTTAACCGGTTAAACCATTGCCGGTCGCCGGACGTGGGGCGGCGGTTTTTTTCTTTTTCCACGATCATCAGGTATTCCTCGGCTTCCAGGCCCCGGCAGTCAAATAGAACTTTGGTTTGCGGCCGGTTTGTTTTCATTTGACAGGCCAGATAGGCTCCTTGAGCGCCGCGGGCATGAATTAATTTGGGCGCGTTATCGTGATTAAGCAGGCGGCGTAGGTTAAAAGAGTTGATCCCCAAAAAGTCTCTGGGCGCGCGAGGCAGAAAAATAGGATCGAGGCCGCCGGCATCCCGGCATTCTTTTTTTTTCCTTTGGACGTAGGACCGGTTGAAAAGAAAATCTTTCCAGTCGTGAAAAATGACCAATTGGGTCTTGATCCCTTCCGTTTGAACGCGGTTGATCAAAGTCAAAACCTGGGAATCGAAGACCGTGATTTCGGCGCCCCCGTAGGCCAAATAAAAAAGAGAAGACATAATGCGGCTCATTATCTTATATTCGCATTTTTGGTGTAATGGCAAGCGTGGGCAGGGAATATATCCGGCGGCACGCGGGATGGATTATTTTTGTTTTGGCTGTTTTGGCGCGCTTGTGGGCGATCGCTCCGGACCTTCCCGACATTTATCATTCCGACGAGCCGCATCACTTAAATATCGCCGCTCGTTTCAGCACGGGTGATTTAAATCCGCATGATTTCAAATACCCGACGCTGTGGTCCTATTCGCTGGCCGGAGCGCTGGGCCTGCTTTATGGCACGGGCCGATTGACCGGGCTGGTTGATTCCACCGAAGAGTTCGGCCGTCTTTTTGTTAACAACCCCGCCATTTTTTATTTTTTGGCGCGGTTAACCGCTCTTTCGGTCGGCTCTCTGGCCGCTTTGATTTTTTTTCGGTTTATGCGGCGGTTTTATGGTTTGCGCCCCGCCTTGGCGGGGGGCCTAATGATCGCTTTGGCGCCCTTTTTCGTTCTTCACGGCCGCCAGGCAACTCCTTACGCCCTTCTGATTTTTTGCGTAGCGTTAGCCATGGACCGGTTTCATGTTTATATTCATGATCATAACTCGAGCGGTTATTATTGGGGAAGTTTTTTTACCGGCCTGGCGGCCTCCGCTTACTATTTGGCCGCTCCCTTAGTTTTGTGGTGCCTGGTGATGCCTCTATTTAACAGAAGACCCCTGCTCCGGACGATCAAAATGATTATTTTCGGCGCGGTTTTGGCCGGCGCCGGATTTTTTGTTGGAACCCCCTACTCCTTGCTTGATTTTCCCCATTTCTGGGCTGATCTGCGGGGCATGAAAGAGGTGCAAAATTTGGCGGGTTCCGCTGATCTTGTAAACGCTTTGATGATTACCGCCGCCGCGGCCGCGAAAAATCTGGCCCATTTTCTTGACTCATGGGGATTGGGAATGATTTTAATTGCGCTTTGTTTCATTGTGGATCAAACAAAGAAGGGCGCCATCCGGCTTTTAGCGTGGCTTTCCCCCCTGGCGCTTCTGTTGCCGCTGGTGGCCGCGGCGCATTACGGCAAGGAAGACCGTTATTTGGCCGCGGTATTCCCGCCTTTGGTTCTGGCAGCCTCCTTGGGATTTAGCAAGACGGCTGAATTTTTAAAAAGCCGTGTTGGCCTGCCGCCGGTTTTTATGTGGCTGCTGATCTTTTTGCCTTTAGCACGCGAGACGGCCGGCCTATCCGTCATTCGCGCGGACACCAGAACATTGGCTAAAAATTGGCTCAAAGCCAATGCCGAACCTTCCGCGAAAATTTTCGTGACCGATCCTTATTACTGCCCGCAGCTAAAAATGGCCGCGCGGCAGGCCCAGCGTCTATGGCAGCGTACTAAGGCATCCGGGCATCCCCGTGAACATTATTACCGCCTGATGTATCAGGGCCATTCTGGCGGCGGATATGAAATCTATTATTTTCGCCGGACCGCTCTGGAAGCGCAGGATATCCCCAGGCGCACCGAACTTTCTTATCAGGGGCAGGATTGGATCGATCCTGAAACCGAAGGGTTGGCCGCCTTTAGAAAGAGGGATATCCGTTTTGCCGTTTTGTGCGGCGCTTCCGTGGCCGCCCGGCAAGATTCTGGTTGGTTGAAAAAACTTCAAGACCGCTGTCCACTAAGGGCATCCTTTGAACCAGAAAAAAATTCTGTCGCCGGACCCAGGGTCGCTATTTTTGAGCTTTCCGGCCAGTGCGGCTTTTAAACTTATCCGGTAGTTGCGGGTTTTGGGTTATTTTTTGAACGATTTTAGGAGTTCCATCGCCTCGCGGCGGTTTTTGATTTTACCTTCGCCTTGCAGAGACTCGACGCGGTCTAAAATTTTGCCCACTTCTTTGCTGGGAGGCAGGCCCGTGATTTTCATGACGTCGTGGCCGGTGATGATCTTAGGCGGCACCACCCGGCTTCGCGCCAAGTAGTATTTTTCCAGAAGATTTTTGATGATTTTAACCGCCGGCTCCTTGAGATCCCAGCGTTTTTTGGGCGCCAGGTAGCTTTGATGATCCGCCAGCGCGTTAAGCAAAGTTCCGACGCCGTCTTCGCCCAGATCGCGGAAGAAGCGCCAGACCGCCCGGTCCGTGACCACGGGCTGTTCCGAGAGGTTGCCGGGGCGCAGGTGCGAGCGGATGATTTTGGCGATCAGCCGGATTTCCTCGTTCGCGAATCGAAGGCGCCGGCCGATCTCTTCGAAAAGCTGGGCGCCTTTGTAATCGTGCCCGAAGAAGCGCAAGCGGCCCTTGATCACGCGCGCGGTGTGGGGCTTAGCGACGTCGTGAAGCAGGACGCCCAGCTTAATGACGGCCCGCCGTGTAAATCCCCCGGCCATGGGGCAGTCAAGATACTCCTGAACCTGCCCGGCCACCGACGGCCATTTTCGTTTCATTGTTTTGACGGATTCCTCGTAGCAATCAACGGCTCCGAGCGCGTGTCCGAGAACGCCTCCCTGCCGGTAGTATTGGGGAGCCAGATTTCTGGAACGCTCCAGAACCGGAAAAATTTGGGTCAACAATCCAACCTCGTCCATTTTTTTTAAGATTTTGGCCGCCCGCGGCGACTCCATGGTTTTCATCAGTTCCAACCGGATTCTTTCGGGCGCGGTCTTTTTAATTTTGCGGGCGTGTTTTTTGATGAATCCGGCCGTGGCGGGCTCGATCTTGAAATCCAGCTGGGCCGCGAACCGGAAAATCCGCAGCATCCGCAGCGGATCGTCGGCCAAGTTCTTCTCCTGCGCAACGCGCAGGATTTTTTTCTTGAGATCCCGCAAGCCCCCGGTTGGGTCAATCACTTGGCCGGATTTCGAACCGGCCGCGGCCTTTTTTAAATCTATTGCCAAGGCATTGATGGTTAAATCCCTGGTTTGAAGGTCCTCGGCGAGCGTTCCGGCCTGAAAGTTGCCGAAATCGAAATGAAAGCGCTTCGAATCTTCGCCGGTGACGACGCGGTAAATGCGGCGCTGGTCATCTAAGGCGATGTGGCGGCCCTTGGTTTTACGCGCGAACTCTTGGGATACGGCGGCCGCGCCTCGGGCTAAGATGAGGTCGAAGTCCCGCGGTTCGGATTGATCCGTCTCTATTTTTAAGAAAGCTTCCCTTAAGGCGCCACCGACCAAAAACAGCGGTTCCTTTTTCTTACGCGAAAGCGCTAGGAGAATTTTGAGAAAGTTTTTAGGGATGAGCATTTTTAAATAACGACTGACGAATGTCGAATCAATAAAGAGGGTCTTCTTTTAGCCAGCTAAGGTCACGACCGATTAACAGCTCCGTCATTTCCGCATGATGTGTGTTTTTCATGGCGACGGGCTTCATCTGGAAACCATGATTTTTGGCCAAATTTTGCACTTCTGGCGCGTTATCGTAGGTCATCAAAAAATCTCCCGATAATTCTCCGCAGATATCGAATAGCTTTCTATGGTCCAATTCGTAGTGGTTGTATAACCTGCTACCGGCTTTTTTTCCTCCCGCGGTGTAGGGCGGATCAATAAAATAAACGATGTCTTTTCTATTTTTATTCTTAATGAGCGCTTCCAAACCATCCCCGCAAACAAAATCTATTTTATGCGCGACTAGGCCGATGTTCCTTATCCTTCTTGCGATCGTTTGCGGATACCAACGGGATAATATACCCTTCCCATTTTCGCCATTTTTTACAAAGCCGGCCCCTTCCGCAAGAATGCCTCCATGAAAAGTGCGGTTTTTTAAGATGGTTCGGAAAGCAATTTCTTTGATGGTCTTTCTCTTCGTTCCTATTTCTGTGATTGCGTTTTCGCGAGTCAGATCAAAATTCAAAATTTTCTTTGCTAGCCATTCTCTATCGTTTCCAATGATCGTCTGCCACGCCGCGGCCATTTCTTTATCCATCTCTACCATCAAGGCTCGTTGGGTCAAATTTTCAAAAACCGACGTTAGGCTGATAGTGCTACCGCCAGCGAAAGGCTCGATCAGGCATTTAGGTTTTTTTTTGAGGCTGCTAATCCATCTTCGAAATAAGGGCACTAGCCAAGTCTTTCCTCCCGGATAACGAAACGGGCTGCGCTGTGGGACGCAAGCAACATTAACTATTCTAGGGGCTCGAAGCCCGGCTTGGTTTATTTCGGGAAACAGCGAAAGTTCCGACATAAATTTATTTACCAGAGGGAGAGAAGCCCAAGCTTTCGGTCGTGGGTGGATTT
Organism: Elusimicrobiota bacterium; assembly: GCA_016205025.1. Lineage (GTDB taxonomy): Bacteria > Elusimicrobiota > Elusimicrobia > JACQPE01 > JACQPE01 > JACQJO01. The sequence goes on along the minus strand of JACQJO010000002.1, from coordinate 4,920 downwards.
TCAAGCTTTTCATCTACCTTGGACTGTAAATGTAGCATGAATTCTTGCATGCTGCCGGGCGTGGAGCGCGTGAGCGGATTGGGCGGGAGCTTTGATGTCGTATACCAACCATGCAATATCAGCCTTGTCCTTCCCGACCTCTTTAAGCTTAGGAAGCGTCTCAAAAAAACCCTTATTCAAAGCGACCGCAGTCTTTTTGCCCCACGCATTTAGGATACCGCCCTTAAAAATTAGCTGCGGGGCTAATCTTTTTCTTGACGAAGAGAGGTAGTCCGGCCGGGGGTAATTGGGCTCGTTTCGCCAATCCATATTCTTGTTTTTTGCCGGATTCTCCATGTAATGCTCAAAGGGGTTTCGCACATTGCCCGAAATATATACGGCCTGCACTTCCAGCGCTCCAAAATCATAAATTTTTCCGCTCTTGTCGTAGGCCGCCAAAATGACATCTATGTTTCCCGCGGATTTTCCATATTTATCGTTTAACCGTACCTCTGTTAGAGTCGTCCACCTCGCTTGACTTGGGAAAAAGAAATCGGCGGCATCATCAGCGATAATCCAGCCCTCGCGAAAACGAATGGGGCAGGTTATGGCGATGTCGTTACCCTCGTAAACGCTGCAAACCCCAAGAGGGTCCTTTGCTTTATCTTTCGTGCAGTTGGGGACTTTGTTATTAAACGGGCAAAGACGTTTTTCGCGGTACCGCCTAGCCTCCGAGCCCTGGTCTGCAATCGGATAGCCAAAGACTTCAGCGAGAGGGTGCTTCGGCGAATTCATAAAATCATTCTACCAAGCGGCCCGCCCAATTGACCGACGTCTCCCCCATAAACTAGGCCACGGGTAATTGGGGTTCCGAGGTGTTTTTTTAGATTTCCGCGCGCTGGTTTTTCATTTTTTCCTGGGCTTCGCGCCGCAAGACGCGTTTTAAGATTTTTTGTAAAGCGTTTTTGGGGAGCGCTTCGCGCACCTCGATTTCGCGCGGCCGCTTATAGGGCGGAAGCTTGGCTTGAAGCATTTCCTGAAGCTCGGTTTTGTTTAAAACGGAGCCTTCTTTCGCGGTCACGAAGGCTTTGATGATTTCATCGCCGCCTTCAACCGGAATGCCCACCACCGCGGCCTCCGCCACGCCGGGATGATTAAGAATAATTTGCTCGATCTGCGCGGGAAATACCTTTAATCCCTTGATGATGATCATGTCTTTTTTTCGATCGCAGATGGTCAGAAACCCTTCCGCGTCGAAGCGGCCGATGTCCCCTGTTTTAAAAAATCCGTCTTGAGTAAAACATTCCTTGCTTTCTTGGGGAAGATTGAAATAACCCTGCATGACGTTGGGGCCCTTGACCACGATCTCGCCCTCTTCGCCGGTGGGGAGTTCTTCCTCCTGATCGTTGACGATTTTGACCTTGACGTTTGGAATCACGATGCCGACCGTGCCCGGTTTTCTTTTGACGACGGCATTGGCTGAAATGACTGGACTTGTTTCGGTTAAACCATAGCCTTCATAGATCGGAACGCCGAATTTTTTCTCAAAACGCTCCAAGACTTCGGCCGGAAGCGGCGCCGCGCCCGAGATTCCTTTTTTCACGGTTCTAAAGAAGAGATATTTCAAGACCAGGCCTTTGATGCCCTTGGCCTTGTTGGCCAAAGCGTGATAGATGGGCGGTATGGCCGGAAATACGGTGACTTTCCATTTGGCTATGAGTTTCAGCCAATGTTGCGGCGGCGTGACGGATTCGACAATGACAATCGGAACGGCCAGGTAGACGCTGGCCAAAATGATGGCGGTTAAAGCGAAGATGTGGAACATCGGCAGGATGCACAGCATCACCTCTTTTTGAGGAACGAATCCCAAATGAAAAACCGCGTCTTGGACGTTGGAAGCGAGATTTAGGTGAGAAAGCATGGCTCCCTTGGGTTTTCCGGTTGTGCCGGAGGTGTAAAGAATGGCGGCCGTGGTGTTTTTCTGGGCTTCAAACCGGTCGTAATGTTGGCCGCGGCCCCGGTTTTCCAGATCGCTAAAAAGATATTCACCGGAATTTTTAGGCTGCTCGTCGATGCTGACCAAAAATCCGGCGCCGGCCGTTGCCGCGGCGGGCCGTATTTTGCCGCCGAACTCTTTTTGAATTAAAACCCCCTTGGCTCCGGAATCCTTTAAGATATAGGCCATTTCGTCTTGAGAGGTCATGAAATTGATGTGAACCGCGATGGCTCCAAGGCGCGCGCAGGCGAACCACGTGGTCACGAACTCGATCGAGTTTCTCACGCACAGGGCGAAACGGTCGCCCGGCCTGATTCCCAATTGGCCCAAGGCCGCGGCCAGCGCGTCTGCCTTTTGGCTCATTTCGGCAAAACTGATTTTTTGGCCCCGGTAAATGTAACCGAGCTTGGAGCCATGCTGGCGAACGGTTTGATCGAGCATCTGGTTTAGAGTCATGTAAAGCCTCCCACTGCCGGCAAGTTTTGAATTTTGAATTTTAAGTTTTAAATTACGATCGACTGTTTCGATAGTTGGCATAAGTTCCTCCCTTTGCGCTAATTTAAAATTAAAAATTGAGAATTTAAAATTATCTTTTCATCCTCGGATCTAATATGTCCCTGAACGCGTCTCCCGTTAAATTCCAGCCCAACACAAAAAGAAAGATCGCTGTTGCCGGAAAAAAGAAGGTGTACCAATAGCCAAAGGGATTGCCGGCGCTTCCGATGATCCAATTTCGCGAAAGACTGATCAACTGGCCCCAGTCCGCGTAGCCGACCGGGGCGCCCAAACCCACAAAGCTGAAAGCGGCCGCGGTGATCACGACTTGGCCCATGGACATGGAGCCCACGATAATTAAGGGATAAATGGAGTTGGGCAGAATGTGGCGGATGAGCGTGCGGCGCGTGCCGGCGCCGATAGCGCGCGCGGCCTCCACATAGGTTTGCTGTTTGACGGTCAGGATTTCCCCCCGCAAAAGTCTGGCGTAAGTCGGCCATGAAACGGCGGCCAAGGCGGTCATCACTTTATCTAAGCCCGGCGAAAGAATCGCCACGATCACGACGGCCAGGACAAAACTGGGAAAAGCCAAAATGACATCCACGAAACGCATTAAGATTTCGTCAATCCAGCGGCCGTAGTAACCGGCCACGCTCCCCACCGCCAGCCCGATGATCATTGATATGCCTACAACGGTTAACCCGACTTTGAATGCGGTGCGGCTGCCCCATACGATGCCGTAGAAAAGGTCGTAAGACTGCTCGCTCGTTCCGAAGGGGTAGCCCTTGCGGGGAGGCTGTGGATCAATGGCAAAAGATTCCTGGGGGATGAGATACGGGTCGCGGCTGTTGGCTTCGGGGCGGGCCAAAAAGGGAGCCAAAAGGGCCACCACAAGCCAAAACACGATCAGCCCGATGCCGACCAGAGAGAGGGGGTTCTTTTTAAGTTGACGCCACATAGCAAGGGGGATAGTGCTGAGTGCTGAGTGTAAAGTGCTGAGTGTAAAAAAATAAAAAGAAATTTTCCTTGCACTCAGCACTCAGCACTTTTAATTTATCCTAATTCTCGGATCCACGATCGCGTAAAGCGCGTCGGCCAGGGTGTTGCCCAGCACGAAAAGCACGGCCGAGAGACTGGCAAATCCCAGCACTCCGGGAATATCCAGTTGTTGCGCCGCGATCAATCCCCAGCGGCCGATGCCGGGGTAATCAAACACGGTTTCGGTGATCGCCACGCCGCCTAAAAGGGCCACGAAGAGAATGGAGGAAAGAGTGATGACCGGAATCATCGCGTTTTTTCTGGCGTGTTTTTTGACGACCAGGTCTTCGGTTAATCCTTTGGCCCGGGCGGTGCGCACATAATCTTTGCCCAATTCTTCCAGCATGGAGGAGCGCGTCACGCGCACCAAAAGCGCGATCTCAACGTAAGTCAGCGTCAGGGCCGGCAGGATGATGTGTTTTAATCCATCCCAACTGACTTTGAGATTGCCGTTTAATAGGCCGTCTATGGTCAGCATCCCGGTGTAGGATTTGAACGCGTCCGTTCCCATCAGAAGCTGCGTTTCAAAAGAGGAGCGTCCCGGTGGAAGAAGGCCGAATTTTCCGTAAAAGATCATCAGGAGAACCAGACCGATCACGAAGGTCGGAAATGACGTTCCGGTAATCGAGATGATCCGGCTGACGTGATCTAAAAAACGGTCTTTATGCACGGCCGAGATGGTTCCCAGCCAAAGCCCGATAAAAAGTGTCATGGCAAAGGAAATCGCGGTCAGCTCGAAGGTGGCCGGAAAGTAAGCCTTGATCGCCTCGGCCACCGTCATTTTGGCGGTTTCGGACCAGCCCAGGTTTCCTTTTAAAACTTCTTTGAGCCAGCTCGCGTATTGGATATGGATGGGATCGGCCAGGTGGTAGGTTCGGATGACTTCGTCAAGCTGGCCTAATTGTCTGGGGTCTTTGACGTATAGCGCGGCGCGCATTTCGGGCGAAAGCTGTTGCAACAGGCCGAAGAGAAGCAGGGACAGCCCGAATAGAACCAGCGGCACAAAGGCCAGCCGTTTAATTAAAAAAACGCCCATCCGCTTGAAATTTAATCAAAAAAGGGAGCCGGGTGCAAAGTTTAGGTGGTCATGGCTTTTTGGGGTGACCGCTTCTGCGGACACGCGGCCGTAGCGCCGGCCGCTCAGGTTCCTCGGCGGTGCATGCACAAGTCCGCCTCGGAATGGTCCGCAGAAGCGGTCACCCCCCAAAAGCCATTCTTTGATGATTTTAATGGAACGAGTTCCAGTGGAAGGCGGTGTTTTTTGTATGCTTAGGGTCTGTTAAGGAATTAATGATCAATTTGCCAGGGCAGTTTTGGAGCGAGACGAAGCCAAATTTTTCGCGGCGTACTTGCAAAGTACGTGAGGAAAATTTGGCAAAGTCGCAGCCCAAAGGTGCCCTGGCCCTTCGGGG
>JACQJO010000005.1 GCA_016205025.1 Elusimicrobiota bacterium | reverse complement strand
CTGGACGACAATAGAAGAAATTTTAGTTCAGAAGAAAACGAGACCCCGTAGCAAGAGAAAAAAACGGGTCATGGGATGGGCTTCCTTTGCCCGGGTTGCAGGAGGGAAAAAGTATCTGAGAAATTAACTTAGCGGGGATGAGGGCCCATGGAGACAATCATCGGTGTCGCGAACATTTCTTTAAATTATCTTTTATGATAAACTATAGAAATAATGAGATACGAGGAATTCGTTCATCGAACGCGGGATTTTCCCATTTTCGGGCAGGAGGTTCTTGGCAACATGTCCTGGAAAAGGGGGGCCATGCGCCTGCAGCTTACCCGCTGGTTAAAAGCGGAAAAGATCATCCGACTTAAAAGAGGACTCTATACCTTGCCTGATGACCGCCGCAAATCCCTTTTTTCTTTAAGATGGCTGGCCAACACTCTCTATTCCCCCTCTTATGTGTCTTTAGAATACGCCCTTTATTGGTATGACATGATCCCGGAGAAAGTTGTTCCGGTGAGCTCTATTTCCGTCCTAAAGACCTACGCTGTCGCCAATCCTTTGGGGCGGTTTATTTATCGTAATCTAAAAAAAGAGCTTTTTTTTGGTTTTGAGGAGACTTTGGATGAATTCAAGCGGCCGGTTCTGATGGCCACGCGTGAAAAAGCCTTGCTTGATTACATCTATTTTTACAAAGGGTGGCAGACAACCGAAGAATTTTTGGAAGAATCGATCAGGCTGCAGCAACTGGAAACGCTTCAGAAAAAACGGCTAAAAAGCTACGCTAAAAAATTCGATCTCAAAAGGATCTCCGATACCGTGGAGATCATCCTTTCCATCACATGAAGAAAGAATTGATCGAGCGCGTTCAAAAGGGAGTTTCAGCCCAAGAGCGCTTTAATTTATTGCGGGAAGAGCTGCATCACCTGATTCTTCAGGAGCTTGATCGCAAGGGCGCCTTTAGCCAAATCTGTTTTGTTGGAGGAACAGCCGCCAGAGTTCTTTTTGGACTGGACCGTTATTCCGAGGATCTGGATTTTTCGCTGTCTCAAAATTTTAAGGGGGGTTTCCGTTTGGAAATTTTAGCGAAGGCCACCCAAAAATCCCTGGATGCTTTTGGGTTTAACTGCAGCTTGAATAAGGTGAGAACGATAAAGACCGTGCAGAGCTGTTTTGTTAATTTTAAAGAAATTTTACATGAAACAGACCGCTCCTTTCCTTCCAATCAAAAATTGGCCGTTAAATTGGAGGTGGACACTAATCCGCCGGCCGGCGCCCAAGAAATCACGAGCCCCGTGGCTGCATTCAGATTGTATAAGGTCCGCCATCATGATTTACCGTCTTTGTTTGCGGGTAAAATTGCGGCTGTCTTGTGCAGGAAATATGCCAAAGGCAGAGATTTCTACGATTTTTTGTGGTACAGCGCCCGCAAGACGCCTCTCAATTTGGTTTTTCTTAAAAACTCGCTGGAGCAGGCGGGCGTAACGAAAATACCATCAAATTTAGATTATTTCAAAAAAATGTTGATGGAAAAATTTCAAAAAACGGACTTTGCCCAAGCCAGAAAGACCTGCGCCCCCTTTCTAATTAACCAGGATTCGCTCGATCTCTTTGATAAAAAAATTTTCCTTAAAGCTGTTGACGCTCTTTAGACCCCTTAGATTAGTTATTTTTTGAAGCCGAAGCGAAACACCGAGCCCGATATTTCGAAGGTGTCGCCGTCTTTGAGGATTTCGCGCTCCTGGACCGGAGCGCCGTTTAATTTGGGATAGCCGGGCTTAACCGCGATCAGGTAGTAGCCTTCCGGACGTTTGGCCACCATGGCGGCCACCTCCGGCGCCATCATTCCTTTAATAGGGATTTGCACCTTGTCTGATTTGCCGATATAAGTGGTCATGCCTTTTATTTCATATTCCGGTTTATCCACCACGCCTTCCACCACGCTTAAGATCGCGGTATCCGGGGCCTTGGCCGCCCCTGCAGTCTGGGCGGGAGCTTGGGCTGCAGCGGCGGGCGCCGGGGCAGTTGTTGCGCCGGGCCGGTCATCCACGAAAACCAGGGCATGCTTGACGATGCCCACCACGTCGTTAGTTTTTAAACCCGCGCGGATGATCTTTTTTTCATTGACAAAAGTGCCGTTGGTGGAGTTTAAATCTTCAACAAAATAGCCGTCTCCTTGCAGAAAAATTTTGCAATGATGGCCCGAGACGGCCGGATTATCTATGACGATGTCATTGTCATCCTTGCGGCCCACAGTCAGCGTGTTTTTGGCGATCGGGATTTCCTTGATGACCGCGGCGTTGAATTTTAAAAGCAGTTTAGGCATGTTTCTTTTGGTTCCCGTTGAATATTTTGGATAAAAATCCGCCGCCTTTTTCCCCCAAGGCCACGATAACGGTTACATTATCTTTGCCTCCCGCGGCGTTGGCGGCCTCGATTAAGGTTTGGGCGATTTCTCCGGGAGTTTTGACCGACTGGATAATGGCCGCGATATCCTTATCTGTAACCATGCGGATCAAGCCATCGCTGCACAATAGAATGTAATCCCCCTCATGAACGGCGTGCTCCTCGGCGTCCACCTCAACCGCTTCTTCGATCCCGAGCGCGCGCGAAAGAACGTGCTGCATGTTGGAGGTGCGGGCCTGCTCTTCGTTAATCAGGCCTTTGCGCAGTTGATCCATGACCAGGGAGTGATCTTTGGTGATTTGAGTTAATTGGCCGTTTCTCTGGATATAAACCCGGCTGTCGCCCACATGGGCGAGTGACAGCGAGTCGTCGCCTAAAAGGATGGAAGAAATGGTGGTTCCCATGCCGTTATCCTTGGGGTATTTTTTGGATGCCTCGAAAATAGCTTGGTTGGCCAGTTTGACGCAAAAGGCTAAATGGTTGGTGGCGGGGCGTAGTTTGGCATTCGTCCCCTCGGGATTGCTTTTGGAGGCGAGCAGAGTCTTCATATTTTTTTGTAGAAACTCCACCGCCATGCGGCTGGCCACTTCTCCGGACTGGTGCCCGCCCAGACCATCGGCTACCGCCAAGAGCCCCAGCGCTTCATCCACCACAAAACTGTCTTCATTGTTCGTTCTGACTTTGCCGGGGTCGGTGCCGCCCGCAATGATCCATTTCATGGTTTTTTATCTCCCGGCGGCGTAATGATAGGCAAAGTTTTTTCCAAATCATCAATGGTTTTGTTTTGAGCGGGCTCCTCTTTTTGAGGCGGCTTGATTTCAGCCGCGTTTAATTTGACCGTTTTGTCTGTGTCGGAATTAGCCGGGGTTTCTTTTTTAGCCGGCATCAGAGGAATGGTTTTATCCATATCAACCGCGGGCATGGCCGGGGCGGTTTTGTCGCGCATTCCATCCGTGCCCGCCGTCGGTTTAGCAGCCGCCGGCGCCGGGGCTGGCGTTGTGGTTGCGGCAGGCTTGGGCGCAACGGGCGGCGGCGTGGCCGGCGCTGATGGCGCCGGGGCAACCACTTTCCCTTCCAAAAACGCCTTAAGATCCTTGGCCATGTCGTAAGCGGTCAGGTATCGTTCATCCGGATTTTTCTTTAAAGCTTTGGCGATAACGACCGTCAGGGCATCCGGAATATCCGCGCGAATTGCTTTGGGATCAGGGTGCGGGTCATTGGCAATCTGAAATAAAAGAGTTCCGATCGAGTCCTCCGATCCTTTCCAGGGCTTCTCCCCCGTTAAAAATTCAAACAGGCAGACGCCTAGGGAAAAGATGTCGGAGCGGCCGTCCACCTTTTTGCCCGCGATCTGCTCCGGGCTCATATAAGAAGGGGTGCCCAGAACCGTTCCGGTCGAAGTTTTGGAAGAGGCGGTAATCCTGGCGATGCCATAATCCGTCACGCGCAGAGACCCGTCTTTTAAAAGCATGATATTGGCCGGTTTAATATCCCGGTGGACAACGCCCTGCTTGTGGGCGTAACCCAGCGCGTCCGCTGTTAGACAAACATATTCCGCCACTGTTTTAACAGGCAGGAGATCGGTTTTGGCGGTATATTTTTTTAAGTCATGACCGTCTAAAAGCTCCATCGCGATATAGGCGATTTCCTGCTCCTCGCCCGCGTCGTAAATTTTGATGATGTTGGGGTGATTTAAATTGCCGGCTGATTCCGCTTCGCGGAAGAATCGCTCCTTGATGGCCTTCATGGTGGCTTCATCCGCATCTTCTTCGAATCGCATGGTTTTGATCGCCACCTGGCGGTTGATTTTGGGGTCTTTGCCCAGGTAAACGATGCCCATGGCTCCCTTGCCCAGCTCCTTTTCAACCTCGTAGCGGCCGAGAGTGGGTTTAATGGAAGAACCCTCCACCACAACCGTGGCGTCCTTGTTTTTGCCGACAGGCCCAGTGACGTAACCTTGCGCCGCCTTTTTCAAGTTTTCGATTTTTTGCGCGGTGTCCTTGTAGTTTTTGTCTTTGCTGGCCACGTGCTCGTAAACCGCGACCGCTTTATTAAATTGGCGTTTTCTTTCAAAATCGAGTCCCAAGTTATAGAGAAGCTCCTTCATGCCGTCATCCATCGGGCATTTGCGGAATTTTTCAAAAGCCAAATCCAGCATGCCCTGGCCCTGGAAGGAAAGCCCCAGCATCTTGTTGGTTTCGATGGATTCCCCCTCCACCTGCTCTTTTTTCTTTTCGGTGACCAGGAAGCGTTTGGAAACAATGATGGTGTAGCCGGCGGCCAAAAGAAAGGCGGGGTAGCTGACTTTAAGCCATTGTCCTGCGGCCGCGAAAAGATAGGTCCCGGCTGTGATTAAAACGGCCAGGAAAACGGCCGACACGATGGCTCCCGGAGTGGCCTTGAGCTTGGGAAGAACAAAGCTGATAAAAATACCCATGATCAAAATCAACGCCAATTCCGTTATCGGAGCCCAGGAGGGTCTGACCAAAAAGCGTTTATGAAGAATGTTGTCGATCACGGTGGCCACGATTTCCACTCCCGGAAAATTGGTTCCGAGCGGCGTCGTGTAAACGGTGCCCAAACCCGCGGCGGTCAGGCCCACCAAAACGATTTTGTCCTTAAGGGCTTCGGGCGCCACTTTGCGTTCCACCACGTCGAAGAAGGAGTAGTAAGGGAATGTCCGCTCGGGACCGCAAAAGGTGAGAGCAAAGCCGCCGTTTTCATCGGTCGGAATTTGGGTCGCGCCCAGGAGAACGTTTTGACCGGGCTCGATGGAGGCGTCTTCATTGGGCAAGCCCAGGTAGTGGCGCACCGCCTCCAGGGCGAAGGAAGGATAAACCTGGTCGCCGTAGCTGATGCCCAGGGGTTCTCTGCGGATTGTTCCGTCCGTGTCGGCCTGGGTGTTGACGTGACCGGCTCCGAGCGCGTATTTGGCAAAACGTTCCAAGGGAATGATGGCTTGAAACGAGCTTAGCAATCCACTACCGCCGTCGCCGGCCAGAGATCTGTTGACCGTCAGAGCGGATTTAGACAGCGCTTCCGGCAGTTCCGAGGGTTTGCCCTCGATGTTCGATCCGGTTTGAAACGAGAGCGGCAAAACAACGCTGGCCGCCGTTGAGATCGCGGCTTCCAGTTTGGTGTCGTTATCCAAGGCCGTGAAAGAAGCCTCCAGGCTTTCCAAGAATTTTTTATCTTCCTTTAGAGAGTCTTCCCACCATTTGAGTCCCTGGCGCAGGGGCCAGGCAGCGGCCGCGAATTTGGGTTTGAGTTTTTTGGTTTGTTCCTCTCTTGAGGTCAAAGCGGTCTTGAGCGATTCCTTTAATTGGCCGATTTCCCCCAATCCTTGGTTTTGCTCCGGTTCCGAGAAAAGGACGTTTAGGCCGATAACCTTGGGCTTATATTCCGGCTGTGACAGCAACTCCAGCAGTTGGGCGATTCTCCAGCGCGGCCAAGGCCAGCGCCCGATTTTGGCGATGCTGTCTTCATCAATGGTGACCAGGGCGATATTTTTTGAGGGTGAGGCGGGTTGGCGCAAGCCGGAGCGAAAGTCATAGAACTTCAGTTCCAGGGTTTCCAAAAACGAGCCGGGTTGTATATAAAAGAAGGCGACGAGCAGAGTTAAAATCAGGCCGTAGAGAATTTCGGACAGAAAAAATTTCTTCAAACTCTCCTCTCCCTTTTAAGAGTTTTCAGTCCCTAAGACTCTTGGAATCCAAGACTCTTGGACTTCTTTATATGTTTGTACCCTCTTTTTAGGAATCTGTCAATGGTCAATTGGAGGCCGAGGGGAGCGATTTTGTATTCTTTGGCGATGCCTTGTTTTTCCAAAGATTTGCTCAAGGATAAAGTGGCGGTGGTTACCGGCGGGGGCACTGGGATCGGGCGCGTGATCGCGCTGGAGATGGCGCGTCACGGCGCGCACGTGGCGCTGGCGGCGCGGCGGCGCGAACCTTTGGAAGAGGTGGCGGCCGAAATCCGGGGCCTTGGGCGCCGGGCTTTGGTGGTCACGGCGGACATAGCGGATTACAGCCAAGTCAAAGCCCTGGCCCAAAGCGTTGTGCGCGAATTTGGGGTAGTTGACATTCTGGTCAATAACGCGGCGGCCAATTTTATCCGGCCCACCGAAACGTTGACTTGGGTTCGGTGGCGCAAGGTGATCGACATTGTTTTAAACGGAACTTTTTATTGCACCAATGAGTTTGGGAGCATCATGCTTGATAAGGGTTGGGGACGCGTTATCAATATCGTGGCGGCTTACGCCTGGACCGGAGCGCCGGGTTTGGCGCCCTCGGCCAGCGCCAAAGCGGGCGTGGTGGCATTGACGCAGACTCTCGGAGCCGAGTGGGCCGGGCGAGGGGTTTTGGTTAACGCGATCGCTCCGGGCGCGATCAATACGCCTCAAACCGAGCAGAGGCTCTGGCCCACGCCGCAGATTAAAAGTAAGCTTTTGAAATCCATTCCCGCCGGCCGTTTTGGCAGTGAAATGGACGTTGCGAATTTGGCGCTTTATCTTTCCTCGGACATGGCCGGCTATATCGCGGGCGAGGTGATCGTGTGCGACGGCGGCTGGTGGCTGGGCAAGGGCGCTTTGGATTTAATGGACGGTCCCATCACGCGCCACCCAGAAAAGTCCCCCAGCTCGGAAAAGGTTTAGCGCAGGGGAGTCACCCTTGCCCCCAGACCCGAGAACCAGTCCCGTCGGTTCTCCCCGCGTGCTCGCGGGGCCCCTCTCCGCTACTGGGTTCAAGGGTGACTCCCCTGCGCTAAACCTTTACCCCGCTCGCGGTG
>JACQJO010000048.1 GCA_016205025.1 Elusimicrobiota bacterium | reverse complement strand
GCCGTCAGCGCTCTCTGGGATTGGCGGGGTCTTAAAATTCTTCACTACCGCTTAGCGGATTTCATTGCCCGGACACTGGTCTGGCCGCCGCCGGGAAGGCAGGGATTAAGGGAGGTGAATATTTTTCCCTAATGTCCAGGATACACTAATCTTTACTATTTAGTAATGATATACTACACTTAAACTGGTATGAAAATAACCTCGACCGAAGAATACGGATTGCGCTGTATGCTCCAGGTGGCCATGAGCAAAGACCATCCACTGGAAATCAGAACCATTGCCGAAGCCGAAGGCCTGTCCACAGCTTACGTGGGCAAGCTGCTGCATATCCTCAAGAAAGCAGGGTTGGTTAAGAGCTTAAGGGGGCCCAGGGGAGGGTATCTTTTGGCCCAAAGCCCGGATCAAATAACCATGTCTCGAGTCACCGAGGCTTTAAGCCGCAACCCCAAAGATGAGGAGGAGGTCTGCCGTAAATTCCCGGGAGAGCTTTCGCGGTGCGCCCATATCAAGGAAAACTGCAGCCTGCGCAGCGTCTGGGGCAATATTTACCGGGAAATTTGGCGCGTTTTAAACAACGTGACGCTGGAGCAAATTTTAAACCACCGCATTCCGGCGCTGGAACCCGGAACAACCCTTCACGTTTTAAATCAACCCATTGCGGGAAAGGAGACCGACTATGGATCTGCTTGAAATCAACAACTTGTGGGTCAATACCCACGACAATAAAGAAATCCTTAAGGGCTTAAATTTTAAGGTCAACAAAGGAGAGGTGCACGCTTTAATGGGCCCCAACGGCTCGGGCAAAAGCACGCTGGCTTTTGCGGTGGCGGGGCACCCCAAATATACCGTTACCAAGGGCGAGGTTTTATTAAACGGAGAAAATATTCTGAATTTAAAACCGCACCAAAGAGCTTCCAAGGGCGTCTTTCTGGCTTTCCAGTACCCGGTGGCGATACCCGGAGTCACGGTTTCGAATTTTCTGCGTCATGCTTTAAAAGCGCTGGGGCGCGAAAGCGAGCTCAAAGATTTTCGCAAAACCGTCAAAGCGAAACTCGCTGAACTCAAAATCGATGAATCGTTTATGAGCCGCAACATTAACGAAGGTTTCTCGGGCGGCGAGAAAAAACGCCTCGAAGTTCTTCAGTTGGCTATCCTTAAACCCAAATTGGCGTTGATGGATGAAACGGATTCCGGTTTAGATATCGACGCCTTAAAAATCGTGGCTTCCGGCATCGAACGTTTCGCGCAGGAGTCCGAGGCGGGCGTGGTTTTAATCACGCATTACCAGCGGCTGCTTAATTTCGTTAAGCCTCGCTTTGTGCACATTCTCGCGGAAGGCAAAATCGTGGCCAGCGGCGACACGCGGTTGGTTGAGCAGTTGGAACGGGAGGGTTACGAAAAATTCGTGACCAAAGCCCCAACACCGGCCTAGGGAGAAAATTACATGGCTAAAGAGAAAGCGGCAATCGGCGACATCGGCAACGAATACCAAGAAAAATACGGTTTTTCCGTTGACCATGATTACGTTCACACCATCAAAAAAGGCTTATCTAAAAAAGTGGTGGAGGAAATCTCTCACATTAAAGAAGAGCCTGAATGGATGCTAAAAATTCGTCTTGAGGCGCTGGAAATTTTTCTTAAAAAACCGATGCCCACCTGGACGGACACCGAGCTTCTCTCTTCGATCAACTTTGACGACATCCATTACTACCTTCGGCCATCGGACAGAACCGAGTCTTCTTGGGATGACGTGCCGCAAGACATTAAAAAAACCTTCGACCGGCTCGGGATTCCGGAAGCGGAGAAGAAATTTTTGGCCGGAGTCACAACACAGTTTGACAGCGAGGCGGTTTACCACTCCATACAAGAAACCTTGACTAAAAAAGGCGTCATTTTTCTGGATATGGATTCCGGTTTAAAACAATATCCTGATCTTGTCCGGCAGTATTTCACAACGGTCATTCCCTCGGCGGACAATAAATTCGCGGCGCTAAACACCGCGGTGTGGTCCGGCGGCTCCTTCATTTATGTCCCCAAGGGCGTCAAGGTGGATCTGCCGCTACAGGCCTATTTTCGCATTAATGCCAAAAACGCGGGGCAATTCGAGCGCACGCTGATTATCACGGACGAGGGAGCCGACGTGCATTACATCGAAGGATGTACCGCTCCCTCCTTCACCACCAATTCCCTTCATTCCGCCGTCGTGGAGTTGATCGCTTTGCCCGGATCCACGATCCGTTACACCACGATTCAAAATTGGTCTAAAAACGTTTTCAATCTCGTCACCAAGAGGGCCGTGGCGCACGCGGGGGCCACCGTCAGATGGATTGATGCCAACATCGGCAGTAAACTGACAGTTAAATTCCCCTGCGTCTACCTGGTCGGTCCCAAGGCCCATGGGGAAATCCTTTCCGTCGCCTTTGCCGGATCCGGACAGCATCAGGATGCGGGTGGCAAAATTTATCACGCCGCGCCCGACACCACCTCAACGATCACGTCCAAATCCGTTTCCAAAGACGGCGGCCGGTCTTCTTATCGAGGACTGCTCAAAGTTTACAAGGGAGCCAAAACAGCTAAATCCGCGGTGCGTTGTGACGCCCTTCTTTTAGATCCGGAAAGCCGGTCCGACACCTACCCGACCATGGAAGTGGAAGAACGAACCGCCTCCATCGCTCACGAAGCTACGGTGTCTAAGATCGGTGAGGAACAGCTCTTTTATTTGATGAGCCGCGGCCTCTCTGAAAAAGACGCCATGACCATGGTGGTCAACGGATTTATGGAGCCTTTCATTAAAACTTTACCCCTCGAATACGCAGTTGAAATGAACCGCTTAATTGAGCTGGAAATGGAAGGAGCCGTCGGATAAAAAGTAATCGGTTATCAGTAATCAATAACCAGTAAAACAATGAGAATTAAAGACAAAAAACCTCCTTCCCATTCCCACCGATCACCGATCACCGATCACCGATCACCCTCATCTGGCAACGAGACGGCAACCAAAAACATCAATGATTACCGCAAGCAAGCGCGCCAAATTTTTAACGAGTCAAGCTGGCCCGACCCTAAAAACGAGGTCTACCGAAGAACCGACCTGGATTTTTTAAGAGAAAATAAAATTTCGCTTAAGCCCATTGGGTTCTCGATGGAACTCACCCAGGCCGCGCCCGGGGTGATCAAGCCGCTGGGCGGCTCCCCCACGCCCAAGCTTTTCGGCCAACTCATCGAAGCCCGGCAGGGAAAATTCCAAGCCTTAAGCGCAGCTGATTTCACGGATGGCGTTTTGATCGAAACCGCTCCCGGAGACAATTTTGAAAAGCCCTTTATCGCGCGCTTGGGTTTTGAAAGCCAAAATCCGGAAGGCTGTTTTTTATACCGAAACCTCATCTCTCTGGCTAAAGGATCGCGGCTAACTTACATTGAAGAATCAAATGGCCGTGACAACCTCCCACGGTTTCAATTGGGAGCGACCGAAATATTCCTGGAGGAGGGCTCCGAGCTGAACTACGTCGTCATTCAAGAATTAACCGACGCTTATAAAAGTTTTCTTTTTGAGTCGGCGCACCTGGGCCCGGGTTCTAAGCTGAACCTGTACCATTTTGAGGCTGGCGCAGGGCTTCGGTATCTCAATATCGCCAGTCACTGCGCTAAACCCAATGCAACCAGCAATCTGACCACCGCCATGCTGGGCAAAAAAAATCAGAATTTCGACGCCTATGTTGTCCAGCGCCACCAAGCCCCGCACACCCAAAGCGACATGCTGTGGAAAACAGCGCTTTGGGACAAATCAAAGTCCAGTTTTCTGGGTTTGATCCAGATCGAAAAAGGGGCCGACGGCACCCAGGCTTTCCAAACCACCCACAACCTATTGCTGTCCGACCAAGCCAAGGCTATTCCGGACCCAAGGCTTGAAATCCTGGCCGATGACGTGCAGGCCAAGCATGCGGCCACAGCCGGGCATATCGATGAAGAACAGCTTTTTTATCTGGAAAGCCGGGGTATTGACCGGGATCAAGCCGAAAAAATCATGACGCGGGGATTCTTCGCCGAAACCTTGCAAAGACTTCCTCCCAGCGCTCATTGGGAAATCGAACTGCGTTTGGAAAGGCATTTAGATGGCGTCTAAAATAAAATTGGCGCCGGAGTCCGCTATCAAAGAAGGGCAAACCTACGTTTATGACGTTTTGGAAAATAAAAAAAAGGTGGCCTTGCGCCGGCTGGACGGTAAAATTTACGCCTTCGAAGACCGGTGCTCCCACGATGACGGAGAGCTGGCCAGCGGTCCGGTCCTGGAGAACTGCATGATCGAATGCCCGCGCCATGGAGCGCGCTTTAATATCAAAACTGGTAAAGTCCTACGAATGCCGGCAGTGGTGGATATCGAAACCTACCCGGTTAACATCAAAGAAGGCGATGTTTGGATTGAGATGCCTGCAGATGCCGGATAAAGCAATTTAACTGAAATGAAAGAAACCCTATCTTCGACACTCGAAAATAAAAACTCAAAACTCGACATCCTTAAGGTCCGCGCTGATTTTCCCCTGATCGCCAAAAATAAGGTGATTTATTTAGACAACGCGGCCACCACCCAAAAACCTAAAACCGTGATCCAGGCTCTGACCAATTTTTACGAAAACAGCAACGCCAATATCCATCGCGGCGTCTACCGGCTCTCCGAAGAAGCCACCGAGGCTTATGAGAGCATACGCAAAAAAGTGGCGCGGTTCGTTGGCGCTCAAAATGGAGCCTCCTCGATTGTTTTTACCCGCAATGCCACCGAGGCGGTCAATCTGGTGGCTTACGCTTGGGGAGAAAAATTTATCAACGCGGGCGATGAGATTATTTTAACCGAGATGGAACACCACTCCAATATTGTTCCCTGGCAGCTCCTGACTCAAAGGAAAAAAGCAAAGGTCAAGTATGTTCCCTACGATCCGGGTACCGGAAAACCGCAGTGGGAAGCGCTTTCCAGTTTAATGACCGAGCGCACGAAGCTCGTGGCCTTCACTCATGTATCCAATTCCCTGGGCACCATCAATCCGGTTCAAGAGGTCATCCGCTCCATCCGCAAGCTGGGGTCGCCGAAAATTTTAATTGACGGCGCGCAGGGCGTGCCCCATTTGCCGGCGCATGTTGATGATTGGGGCTGCGACTTTTTAGTTTTTTCGGCGCACAAAATGCTGGGCCCGACCGGGATAGGCGTTTTGTGGGCTAAAAAAGAAATCCTGGAAGCAATGGAGCCATTCCTGGGCGGCGGCGATATGATTAAAGAGGTTTCTTTGGAAACGGCGCGATGGAACGATGTGCCATGGAAATTTGAAGCCGGAACGCCCAATGTCGCCGATGTCATTGCTTTTGGCCCGGCCATTGATTACCTTGAAAAAATAGGACTGGCGGCCATCGGCCGGCATGAGCAAGAGTTAACGCGCTATGCGTTGGGCCGCCTTGAGCAGACGCCGGGCATCACTCTTTACGGAACCAAAACAGCCGAGGAGCGCTGCGGCGTTGTTTCTTTCAATATCCAAGGGGTGCACCCTCATGACTCCGGAACGCTCCTTGCCCGCGAAAACATCGCGGTGCGCGTGGGCCATCACTGCAATATGCCTTTGATGAAAAAGTTGGGCATCATGGGCACCACCAGGGCCAGTTTTTACCTTTACAACACCTTGGAAGAGGTGGACGCCTTGATTCGGGCAATACCTAAAATTCAAAAAATCTTTTCTTAACTATGGGCGAAGAAGATCTTTACCGCGATATCATCCTGGACCATTTTAAAAACCCCAGAAATAAGGGCGCGGTGGCGGACCCGGACATTAAGGTGACCGGGGCCAACCCTTTTTGCGGCGATGAAATCGAAATCACTCTTAAAATTCAAAACAACCGAGCCGAAACTCTAGGAATCAATGCTCAAGGCTGCGCGATTTCCCAGGCTTCAACTTCCATGATGTCTGAAGCGCTTCAAGGAAAACAGTTAAATGAAATCAAAGACGCCATCGCCTTCTTCCGCGACCAGATGCTATCCCAACAAACGAAGGACTGGCCCCCGCAAATGGAGGATTTGGAATCTCTCGAGGGCGTTAAGCAATATCCGGTGCGGGTTAAATGCGCGCTTTTAGCCTGGAACACGTTAGCCGAAGGAATTAAGGAGTTTCAAGCCCAGGGCAATCAAAAAGTGGCCGCCAGGCACGTGGAGGGAGAACAATGACCGCGACCGTTACGCAAAAAGAAGTTGCCAAAGCCCTTCAACCCGTCGTGGACCCGGAAATCCATTTAAGCATCGTGGATTTGGGCCTAATTTATGGAATCGAAATTAAAGAGGAAGGCAGCGTCAATGTCTTAATGACGCTGACCACACCCATGTGTCCCTATGGCCCCATGTTGCAGGAAGCGGCCAAAAAAACCGTGGAAGAGGTCCCCGGCGTCAAGGAAGCAAAAATCCAGCTGATCTGGGATCCCGCCTGGGATCCGCACCAAATGTGCTCCGAGGAAGCTAAATTCGAACTGGGGATCGTGTGGTAGAAATTTTTTAATGAAGCTTGTACTTTCGGCCCAACTCGCGCTCCAGATCTTTCCTCTTTATATCATCCCTGCGATCAGGACCTGATTTCCCTTGGGCCAAGCCCAATAAAACCTTCACCAGTCCTTTCTCGTTGACATAAACCTCAACCGGAATCACGGTCCAGCCCTTGGCCTGCGCCTTGCTCATCATCTTGGCGATCTCCTGCTTTTTAAGCAAAAGTTTGCGGCTGCGGGTGGGTTCGGCCTGGCGCATGCCCAGGGCGTCGTAGGCATAGGGCGCGATATGGCAATTTAACAGCCAAGCTTCGCCGTTTTTTAAAACAGCGTAACTGTCGCTTAAATTTAACCCCCCTGTTTTGGCGGATTTGACTTCGCTTCCGGTTAAAACAATGCCGGCTTCCACGGTTTCTAAAATGTGGTAGCGATGATGCGCTTTTCTGTTGGTATTGAGAATATTTTTCGACTGCGCCTTGGACATACTCTGATAGAATAGCACAGGGGAAAGGTGGGCAGATGGCGGAACTGGCAGACTTAGTCCCGCAATTTTTCTATGGGCGGGTGGCGGAACTGGCAGACGCGTACGGCTCAGGACCGTATGCCGCAAGGCTTAAGGGTTCGACTCCCTTCCCGCCCACAGAAAAATCGCGGGATGGGGCAACCCGTGGGGGTTCAACTCCCCCTCTGCCCAATTGAAGCAAAAGAAATTGGCTCTTGCAAAAAAACGATATCTCAATTAACTATTATGAGGAACAGTAACGATTGTCTAGGTTAATGGAGGAAATGCATGAGCTTGATTGGTATCGGTGACGTTTTCAGCCGGGGTTTATCCGTGTTGATTTCCAGAATAACGCCGGTCGCGGGCGTAAGATTAGTCGTTGTTTTGGCGACTCTGGCTTTAAGCAGCTGGGGTCTATCCGGATTGATGGATAACCTGCGCGCCGTGGCAACGGAAGGCGCCCCGGTATCCCCGGAAACCTTGGGAGATGTCTTAAACACCCTTCCCCGCGAACAAATGGTGGATGTGGTGCTGTCGCTAAAATTCTGGTTGTCCGTATTTCTTAATCTTGCCCTCTTTCTCTGGGGCCAGGGAGCTGTTTACCTAGCCTTATACCCTCATCCCAACAATCCATCAGCGGGCGAACCGCGCGCTCTACCCGCCATCGCTCTGGGAGCGATCGGGCTCATCCTTCCGCTGACTTTGGTCAATATTTTCTACGGAGTTCTAGTTTTAATTGGAACCGTCCTTCTTGTCATTCCCGGGATTTGGCTCGCGGTTAAATACTCTTTCGCTCCGCTGCTCTTGGTCACGGAAGATGCCTCTGCCTTTAGCTCGTTCGGGCGTTCGAGCGACTTAGTTAAAGGCTGCTGGTGGGGCGTTTTTATCCGGCTTGTTTTAGTGGGTTTGGCCACTCTGATCGCCAGCGTACTGGTGGGCTTGATTCCGGTCATCGGACGAGTCATCGCCGGGGTGCTGCTGGCTCCGTTTCTGAACTCCTGCCAATTGGTTATTCTGGAAAATCTTCAAGAAATCAAAGGTAAAGCCTGAAATCAGGCCAAGCCGCATCTCTTATAAAGAGCCGGCAAAAATTTCAAAAAATCTTCGGGTTTCAATTTAGTCAACCGGGCGGATTTGGGCCATTGCCCCTTTTGACTGGCAAGTTCCTGCCACAGAGAGCGCCCGTTCGCCGAAGCTTTAAAAGCGGCTTCCTGGATTAAAGAATAAGCCCGGCGGCGAGGCAGTCCGGCGGCGAGCAGCCTGTTTAAATAGGCTTGCGAAAAAGACAGATCCCCCAGTAAAGCCACGTTTTTGTTGACGTTGTCGCGACGCACAACCAAACCCTCCAAAATTTCTCGAAGCCGGCCCAGCATGAAATGAGCGGCGTGAAAAGCGTCGGGGATAACGACGCGCTCAACCGAGGAATGGCTGATGTCGCGCTCATGCCAAAGCGCCATGTTTTCGAGTCCTGCCCCGGCATACGCGCGCAATAAGCGGGCCAGGCCGCATAAATTTTCGGACAACACCGGATTTTTCTTGTGCGGCATGGAGGAAGAGCCGTGCTGTCCTTTTTTAAACGGTTCCGCCAGTTCGCCAACCTCGGTGCGCTGCAGGTGCCTTATTTCAAGGGCCAAGCGCTCGATCCAGCCACCCAGCAAAGCCAGCCTGGCCAACAAAACGGCATGCCGGTCCCGCGCCACCACTTGAGTGGCGGCCGGCTCAAACCCAAGGCCGAGCTTGGAAAGCAGTTTGGATTCCCTCTTGGGATCAATGGCGCTAGAAGCAAAGTTTCCAACCGACCCAGAAAGTTTCCCCACCGCGATCTCTTCAACGGCCAACGACAAGCGGCGGCGGCTTCTTTGGCCTTCCATTAAGAAACCTAAAAATTTAAACCCCAGGGACGTAACTTCGGCGTGAATGCCGTGGGTGCGGCCGATGCAGGTCATCTGGCGCCATTTTTTGGCCAACTGTTCCAAGACCTTGATATTGCAATCAAGCTCGCTTAAAACAACCTCCAATGCCTCTTTGCACTGCAGCGCCAGCGCGCTGTCCATCAAATCGCTTGAGGTTAGGCCCAAATGAAGAAAGTTGGCCACGCCCGGCGCTCCGGGAGTTTCGGCCCAAATCCACTCCAAAAACGCGGTTATTTCATGGCGGGTCACCGCCTCGCGGCGGCGAACCGAGGAGGCCGACACCTTAGCTTCGAGATTTTTTAATTTTCGGATGTCAGAACGCGAGATGGGATAGTCCCCCGCCAATTCTTCCAAAAGCAGGGATTCGATGCGCAGGAAAATCTTTAAACGGTTTTCATCCGAAAAAATACGGGCAATTTCTTGGGATTGATACCGCTCAATCATTGATTTTATTATAGCGTCTTAGGCCAAGAATTTCCTTATCCGTAATCCTTTTTTGCAAAAAAAGATAGCTGACCGACGCCGCCAGCGCCACCGTGCCGATCGTCAGCCAAGGATAACTCGGATGGACAGGCGCGGCCAGTTCCAGTAAATACCCCGTCAAAACGCTAGCCGCCAAGGACCCCAGCACGCCGGCTGATTGGGCCAGGGCAATATAGGAACCCTGGCGCGCCGAACCGCCCAGCTGGCTGGCTAAATTGGCCGTCAAGGCGTTTGCCGCCGGGGAATGGATAACCTCGCCCAAAGTCGTTATAGTAACCGCCAAAAAGTACATCGGGATACTCTCGATGACGCTCAATAAACCGTAGCCCATCGCATAAAAAACAAGGCCCCAGCAGCAAGCCAGCGTTAAGGGAATGTTTTCCAGGCGCTTGGTTACTTTAATCTGGGTTAAAACAACCAGAAGCCCGTTCCAACCGAACAAAAGACCGATAACGGCCTCGGGCTCGCCGCGGTAGCGGGAAAGATAAAGACCCAGCATGGTAAAAAGCTGGCTGTAAACCAAAGAACCTAAAAAATAAATCTGCACAAAAAACCGCCAAGACGGATCATCGAATGATTTCGCCCAAAAACGCACCAGGGCCCCCATTCGGTAATGACCGCGATCCATGGGGGAAACCGGCGGTTGGACCGGGAGCTTGCGGTCCAACCAAAGAGCATTGATGCCGGTTAAAACAGCGGTCAGAGCAAACAGGGTTCCATAACCCAAATGGCTGGCCAAAAGACCCCCCACCGCGGGTCCCAAAGCCCAGCCGGCATTAATGCCCACGCGCATGGAAGAAAAAACAGAACTTCTTTGAGTAAAGCTGACTTCGGAAGAAATATAAGCGTCGCAAGCAGGTTGAAAAAGATGTCCGATAAAACTCGCGGCTAAAATCAAACCGGCCACCAAAGAAACCTCTGCGTTAAAAAAAATAAGCAAAGCCAAAAACATGGTCGCTATCGAACGCCATCGCAGGGAAGCGATCATGGTTAATCGAGAACCCAGGCCGTCGCTTAACGGGCCGCCGGCCAGATGCCCAAAAGCCGAAGCCAGCAGATTGGCCGCCATTAACATCCCAATGACGCCCAGCGGCAGACCGCGCGCCGCAAAATAAATAGGAATAAAAGGGAACGAAAGACCGAAAGCAAAAGCCAGCAGCAGCCGACTCCAAAAAAGCGACTGCAGGCGCGGCGAAAGAATTTTAGTCGGCATAGCTGCTGATCCTGTTGATGATCTCGTCTAATAAAAGATCCAATCCCTCTCCGGTTTGAGAAGAAATCGTCAAAACGGCTTCACCGGAAAGCCTGGACGCTAAAAATTTTCCGGTCTTGCCCGCCGCCTCTGGGTCTAAATCCGCTTTGGTCACCGCCACCAGCCGCGGCTTATCCCCCAAACTTGCGGACCACAAAGAAAGCTCCTTTTGCACCACCTTAAAATCCTTTAAAGCCTCTTTGCCCTTGGGCTCCACTAAATGCACAAGGACCTTGGTTCTTTCGGTGTGCCGCAAAAACTCATGGCCCAAGCCGCGTCCTCGATGCGCCCCTTCGATTAATCCGGGAATATCCGCCAACACAAAACTGCGGCCCTTCCAGGAACAAACCCCTAAAACAGGATAAAGCGTTGTGAAAGGATAATCCGCCACCTTGGGTTTGGCCGCGGTTATCCGCGCGATTAAACTTGATTTGCCGGCATTGGGCAGGCCGATGATCCCAACGTCGGCCAAAAGCTTAAGCTCTAGAAGGCAAGTTCTGTGCTCTCCCGCCTGGCCTTTTTCAACGCGCCGCGGAGCTCGGTTAACGCTCGATTTGAAAGCCGAGTTGCCCCGGCCCCCGCGGCCGCCCTTAGCAATGCAGAGACGCTCGCCATGGTTCAACAACTCTCCTAACTTACGAGCTTCTTTACCCTGGATCGCCTCATAAACAACGGTTCCCAAAGGAACAGCCACCGCGCAGTCCGGTCCGGAACGGCCGGTTTTGTTGGCCCCCTGGCCATGCTGACCGCGCTGGGCCTGCAAATGGGGTTTTAAACTGATGTTATACAGGGTGTTGAAGTGCCGGGAAGCCTCAAGATAAACGTCCCCTCCGTTGCCGCCGGTGCCCCCATTGGGGCCGCCACGCGGAATATATTTTTCCCGTCGGAAACTAACGCAACCGTTTCCCCCGTCGCCCGCTTGAGCAAAAATTTTGACTCGATCAAGAAAAATCATACATCAATAGGCTTGTCCGGCTTAAAAATTATGTTTGAATCACCGCGCGTCTTGCGAGCGCGGGCGGTAAGTTTAATTGGTTTTAGCGGGAAGAACGGAAATGGTGCGCTTGCCTCCCCGGCTCCAGCCAAACTGCACCACGCCATCGGCCAGAGAAAAAAGAGTATGGTCGCGCCCCATGCCAACGTTGCGCCCCTTAAAAAACTTAGTTCCTTTTTGGCGCACCAAGATGGCTCCTGTTCTAACGGCCATGCCGCCGGAAATCTTAACCCCCAGTCTTTGCCCCGGGGAATCTCGCCCATTGGCCACACAACCCGCTGATCTTGAGTTAGCCATTTTAACCTGCCGTTATTTCCTGAACCTGAAGTTTGGTTAAATCCGCCCGAAAACCTTTTGTCTTTTTCCACGCTTTTTTGGAACGTTTTTTAAAAACCCTGATTTTTTCCCCGCGATGATGCTCCAAAACGCGGAAACGAACCTTGGCTCCCGAAACATAGGGTTTGCCAATAACGGCCGGGGCATCGCCGCCGACGCTTACCCATAAAACCTTGTCGTGATCAAACTCTTCGCCGGATTCGTGCTTGAGCCTAGGCACATCAATGGTGCCATCCGGGCTGACCTCATACTGGTAAGAACCAAAAGAAATAATAGCTTTAGGCATTGGATTTATCTTGCACGCAATACTTTGGAATCCTTATTATATCATGACTTAGCGGATTATGAATCGCATATTGGTTTACGGCGGGGCCTTTGATCCCGTGCACAAAGGGCACCTGGCACTGCTGGCTGCGGCCCAAGCCCAGATTAGGCCCGCCAAAACATTAATCGTTCCCAGCCCCGACTGCGGCGTCCAAAAAGACAAAACGCTGTTTCCTGCCTCGATCCGGCTGACGATGCTTCGGGCCGCTACTGAAAATCTAACGCCAAGCCAAATTTTAACTTACGAGATGCGCCGCAGACAACCCACCTACACCTGGCAAACCCTAAATTTCATCAAAAACCGCTGGCCCGGCAGCATTATTTATTTTCTTTTAGGTTCGGATAATTTTCCTTATCTCTTGTCCTGGCGAAAGGCGCGGTCTGTGATCAATGATCCCCGAATTTTTTTCGCGATCGGACGGCGCGCCGGATTTTCGCGTAATCTTAAATCCAATGCCTTGGACCCAAAATTCCTTATTCTTAAGGGGGCCTTTCCGGCCGTATCATCTTCTGCGCTACGCTCTGCACTGCTTAACCCCAGGGGCCGCAGGTCAACGGTCCTAAAGCTGATTGATCCCGCGGCGGCTTTGCATCTGAAAAAACATGACGCCCTGATCGCCTTAGCCCGTGCCTACATCAAGACCTATCTCCCCGCCGCCCGCGAACGCCACAGCGTAGCCGTAGCCCGGCTGGCCGTCGGGCTTGCCAGAATTCACGGCGTTGATGTCAAGCGGGCCGAACTGGCGGCCTTGCTTCATGACGCCAGCCGGTTTAAAGAAAAATTTAAAAACACCAAGGAAGCCATTCTCCATGGTTCCTTATCCGCAAAAATTGCCCGCGAAACTTTCGGCGTCACGGGTCAAGATATCCTGGAGGCCATCCGCCATCACACGGTGGGCCGCCCCTCAATGAAAAAACTGGCCCGGCTGATCTATGTTGCGGATCTGGCCAGCTACGATCGGACTTTCCCTGAAGCCAAAATGGTCCGTCGTTTGGCTCAAAAAAATCTTCACCTGGCGCTTCGCGAAGCCGTTGCGGTCAAAATCCGTTATCTCAAAAGCCAAAACCAATACATTCATCCCCGAACAATCAAATTTTTAAAAAGCCTGGACCGGGCCGGAAAACAAAATGTTTTGGATTAAAAAATTTCCAAATCTCTTACTAACCTTATTCACCTTACTAACCTTATTCACCTTTCTCTATTGGGCCTGGCAGGAATGGAAGAGCCCGGTTCTGTCCTCCTTAATCCGGGGAGAAGACGTGGAGTTTCTTATTCTCGGAATCGATGAAGTTGAGGGAACCCACAGGGCCGACACGATCTTCTTGGTCAGGATCGCGCCGCAATTTCCGGCCATAAAAATTCTTCAGATACCCCGTGATTTGGAAATCGCGACCCCCCAGGGCAGACGGCGCATTAATGTCGTGTTGGCCAACTCGGATCCGGCGCAGTTCAAGGAAAAACTGCAAACCATTTTATCGTGGCCGCCGCAAAGCGCCCGCTATGCCATCATTAATTTTCAGGGCTTTCTAAAACTCCTGCAGTTAATCGGGCCCGTTGTCTGGCAGGGCGAAACCTTGGACGCCGAGGAGGCGCTGGGGGCCGTCAGATTTAGAGACGCCTCCGGCGACTGGGGTCGAATGCGCAACCAAAAAACATTTGTCGCGGCGGGAGCAAAAAAATTAGCTCAACAGCCATGGCGTTTAATCAATCTTCTTTCGCGCTGGAACGATTGGCGCAATTTCGTGGTCACGGACACCACATTTTTTGAAGTTCTTGGAACCGCCTTTCGCTTAAGATCATTTCTTGCTCCCGCCCACATCTTCTTTTTCCAGTTTCCGGTCAAAGAATTTCCCGGCGGGCGCCTCGTGGCTGATCAAGAGGGGCTCCAAAATTTGGCCCCGTTCTGGCTGACAAACGCCGGGCCCCGAATCATCCGCGATCCACACCTGCCTATTACCATCGAAATTTTGAACGCCTCTGAAACCTCGGGCCTGGCCGTGCGCCTAACCAGGGCCATGCGCCGGGCCTTAAGCGGCATTGACGTTCTTTATTTCGGCAATTCAAGACAGCGCCTGGGCTCCAGCCTGCTTGTTTTTCACCGCGGCGACCTCGGCCAAGCCAAAAAACTCATGCTGGATTTCAATAAAAAGGCCGGGCTTGAGATGACTCATCTGGTGGCTCCCAATGCCAGACGAGAAGTCGAATTCACCATCTTGACCGGCCAGGACGCCGCCTCCTGTTACTTACTGCAAACCGCAAGCCCGCTCGAAAACCTGTAGACTCAACCACGAACATCTGTTAACCTATGAGCAACGATTGAAAATTGGGGGCGCCATGGATCTTCCCGAAATCTTAAAAAAAGCTTGCGATAACGGAGCCAGCGACATTCATCTGGTCGTCGGACGGCCGCCCTTGGCCAGAATACGCGGAGAAATTGTGCCCATTGACGGCTACCCGGTGATCTCCGAGGAAGAGGCGAAAAAAATGATCTATTCCATTTTGCTGGAAGAGCACCGCTCGAAATTCGAGCAGGACTGGGAGTTGGATACCTCACTTCAAATTGAGGGCCTGGCCAGGTTCCGCCTCAACGTTTTGAAGGAAAAAGACGGCATTGAAGCGGTCATGCGGGTCATTTCCTATAAAATTCCCACTCCGGAACAACTGGGATTGACGACCGAAATGCTTAAGCTCGCCGATCTGCCGCGCGGGCTAGTTTTGGTAACCGGGCCCACCGGATCGGGAAAATCAACGACGTTGGCTTGTTTACTCAATATCATCAACGAAAAGTACCAAAAAACCATTTTAACCATCGAAGACCCGATTGAGTTCGTTTACGACAACAAGAAATCGGTGGTGCGCCAGCGGGAAGTGGGTCAGCACACCAAAAGCTTCAGCGAGGCCTTGAGGCGGGCCCTGCGACAGGATCCCGATGTCATTTTGGTGGGCGAAATGCGGGACCTGGAAACGATTTCGCTGGCTATCACCGCGGCTGAAACCGGACATCTCTGCTTTGGAACGCTTCACACCATGGACGCGCCGCAAACCGTGGACCGCATTATCGACGTCTTCCCGGCGCACCAGCAGCAACAAATCAGGGTACAGCTCTCCACGGTACTGGCGGCCGTCATTTCTCAAACTCTTCTGGCGACCAGGGATGGCCAGGGCCGCGTGGCGGCCAGGGAATTCATGCTGACCATACCCGCCATCGCGAACCTGATCCGCGAGGGCAAAACCCACATGATCTACCAGGCCATTGACACAAGCGCCAAGATGGGCATGTTTCCCCTGGACCGCTCCCTATCGGAACTGGTGAAAAAAGGGCTGGTCACCGCCCAAGAAGCCCTCTCCCACGCCAAAAATCCTCAAGCGCTTTCGGCTTTAATCGGGAGCGTCCCCGGCGCCAGATCTGCGGCTAAAATTTAATGGCGGCTAAAGAATACCCTCGCGACCGCCGAACGCTCGTTGCCCGCCTTGGCCAACTAAATCTTTTTTCCGGTCTTTCCAAAAAAGAACTGGTTGGGGTGTTGGCTATAACAACCTGGAAAAAATTAACCGAGGGAACCGTTATTTTCGAAGAAGGCGGCCCCGGAACCGCCGTTTACCTGATCGAACGGGGCAAAGTCTTGATATCCAAAAATCAAAAAAACGCAGAGCCCCAAGATGTCGCCATTCTTTCGGATGGAGATTTTTTCGGAGAGATGAGCTTGTTGCAATCAGGCCCACGCAGCGCCACGGCCAAGGCTCTCGAGGACACCCTGATCGTCGTCATCGAAGGGCGCGAGCTCTTACGATGGGTCAAAAAAAATCCATCCCTGTCGGTTGACGTCGGCATCAAAGTTCTGCGGGCCACGTCGGAGAGATTGCGCCAGACCACTCAAGACATGAGCGTTTTTCATCGTTTGACGGAATCGATCCTGGAAGCCAAAACTAAGGAAAAAATTTTTGAACTGACGGCCGGCGCCCTCGGCATGGCCATAGGGCCCAAAGAAGCCGGCGGCTGGGTTCTCTACGCTTACAACCCTCACCTCGAAGAATTCCATCCCGAAAGGCACGCCGGCGACGTTCCCGGCGAACTGCTGGTCAACAAAAAAGAACTGCCCGGCGGCCGGGCTGAATTTTCGGTTTATCATTTCGGCTCCAATGGGAGCTTGGTCGTGTTCAAACCTAACAGCCGAGCGCTCCTGAAATCAACCCCGCTCCTTAAGGCCGTGCTGCGCCTTGCGGCATCGTCATTGGCGAACGTAATCAGTCAAACCGAGTCCGAACTGCGCCTTCGTCTAAAATCCCCCAGCGTCAGCGCCTGAACCGGGCGCGGATCGTCTTGATTCTAGACTAAAGTCCCTATTTTAAATGGGACTTTAGTCCTATTGAATTTTTCACCCCCAGATGTACGCTCCCCACAGATGAAGACAATGAGGCCATACAATGAAACACCTGGGATTCGTCACCGTAACACTGTGGTGGGAGCTTGCGGCTCTGAGCCTCTCTTGGGCAGGCCAAAACAGCATTGAAGCGGAGGGCGCGGACGGCGAGCTTGACTGGCAAGAGCTCTTGGGGTTGTCCGAGCCGTCGGCGTCCCTGGGAACCACGAATGACAAAGAAGGATTCAACGCCTCGTCAACCGACTCGGAGTTCAGCCTTGTTGGCAATAAAAGGATCCAAAATCCCGATTTTTCCTACCAGGGAATGTCTTGCCGGTGGACCAACGACGCCGGACAAGGAGTGGAATGCGGGGATGATAAAGGGTATGGATTTAGCACCACCTGCGAACTAAAACCCGATCTTTGCGCCCAAGGGCGGACTCAAACGGTCGGCGGCAACGATCTGCCCAACACCATTAAAGTTGGAAACTACACCGTTAACCTTCCGCCTTATTTAAACAATGGGCAGCCCGTACCGGCGCCGCCAAGCAATGAAACGGCGGCTCCGGGTTCAACGCAGCCATCTCCAAAACAAGAGTGGCCGACGGATGAGGTTTCAGACGACGTGGAAACCCGAAAAATTCCTGTTGACCAGGCGGTCCGGTTGACGCCACTCGAATCCAAGGAAGATGACGACAGGCTGGCTGATTTGCCGTCTGATCTTCTGGACCAAGCCAAGAAAAGACTCAACGGCATGATCGACGCCGCCAGGGAAGGCGCGGCGCAAACCGTCAACGCCCCCAGAAAACTGACCGCCCGGCTGCAGCGCCTGATGTTAGCCCGTTTAAAACTATGGCACGCGATCGCCCACAACATCAGCCACCGTCAAGTGATCGAACGGCTGCCTGAAAAATATTACATCGCTTCCGGAATGATGGACCGGCCGGAAAAACCGCAAAGCCGTCTCTGGCTTAACGCTGATGAAAATGAAACCATGTTGGGGCCGCTTCTGCGCGATGTCACGCTCGCCGAGGAATGCTTGGGCTGGCCGTCGGGCCGAGGCGTGCGCCACGTTGAGATGATGGCTCAATGCGTTGGGGTCCCTTTCGGAGAGAAGCGCCTGTTTGTATTCTAAAAATACCAGGCGCCAAAAATTTGGAAGCGATTCGGCAGCCGGGCCAGCTCCCCTTCCTTGGGGCCGGAAAAATAAGACCACCGGACCTTAGCCTCAAGGGAAGCGCCCGCCGAAAGATACCCGGCTTCCGGAAACCAACCAAAGGTTCCGTCTTTGAGATTGGCGATTCCTTCGGCTGATCCGAACCAGAGAGCCGAAAACGTCCGGGAAAGGGAGGCTCCCAAGTAATCCCTGGCCAAATAAATTTCACGTCCGGCCAACAGGCGGGAAAAATCATAACGCTCCGGTTTCTTTTCTCCCAAACCGTTATGCAGGTACTCCAAGCCCAAAACCCAATCGCCGGCATAAGAACGGTTCCAACGAACAACCTGCCGGCTAAAAGAGCGCTCCTCGCTCTGAATTTTAAGAACCGGCAATCCGCCGGAAAGGTCCAGAACCAGCCGCTCCTCCTTTTTCTTATTCCAACTGGCTTCCCAGCCCGCAATGCCTCCCAGCCAGGAATAATCCGCGCTTAAAGCCGCGCCGCGGCTGCGCGGACCGAGCTGTCCGGCCATCAGGCCCGCCTCAAGGCCTTGCGATAAAAGGCCTTTGGCCAAGATATAGGCGCGGTAATCCCGATTCCTTTGGGCCCACAGGTAAGCGGTTTCCAGCCGCCAGATGGGTGACCAGTGGTATCTCAAACGCGCGGTGTCAGAGCCCAATCTCTCCTTAGGCTGTGATATCACCAAAGGGAGATCGTCAAAATAATCGAGCGGTGAAACAAACACCCGCGTGTTGCCAAACGCGTTTCTTAAGCGGCCGGTTGAAAATTCCCATCGATCCCGGGACGCAACGGCTTGCAGGCGGTAAAAACGGTGCCTAAAATCGGTTTTAGCCGAACGATGGTAAGACCCTTCCAGTTCCAGCGCCCCGCGGCCCCGGCTTAAAGCGGACACCGACTGCGTCCATTCCGACGATTTCAGATAATCGCCCCCGTAGACTAAAACCTGATACTGGGTTTCAAGCCGCAGATTGATACCGTCACGCAGATGGGTCCCAAGTCCGGAGGAGTCAAGCGAAAGAACGCTGCGCGAAAAAGAGTAATGCCGGTGTCCATTCAATGTCTTGGAGAATGTCAACGTTTCCTGAAATTTCGGAGTAACCGAAAAATTTGCAACGGCGTCATCCGAACAGAAAATGATCCCGGATAAAACAACGCCGACGAAGGGAAGACTAAGGGGTCGCGTCACAATAATATGACCAATTTGGAGGCCCAGATTTGAGCCAAATGCTAGGCGCGACGAGGGCGCATGCTTGTAAAGCATGTAACCGAGGAGCAACGACGCAGTTGGCCAAAGATAGGCCTCCCCGAAGGGCCAGGGCACTGTTGGGCTGCGACTTTGCCAAATTTTTCTCACGTACATTACATGTACGCAGCGAAAAATTTGGCTTCGTCTCGCTCCAACATTGCCCTGGCAAATTGGTCATATTATTGTGACGCG
>JACQJO010000046.1 GCA_016205025.1 Elusimicrobiota bacterium | reverse complement strand
TTGTGCTTGACCCGAGGGGTTCAGCGCAGGGGAGTCACCCTTGCCCCCAGACCCGAGAACCAGTCCCGTCGGTTCTCCCCGCGTGCTCGCGGGGCCCCTCTCCGCTACTGGGTTCAAGGGTGACTCCCCTGCGCTAAACCCCTTCCCCCCGTTGACAAATAAGTCATCTTGGGGCATACTATTTGTGTAACACAATGTAATAACATGCAAACTCAAAGACTAAGCAAGACGACGACCATATCCCTGCCGCCGGCTCTTTACAAAGTGGCTTTCCGGATGGCCAAGGCCAAAGGCATGACCAAGTCCGAACTTTTTCGGGAGGCCCTGCGCCGCTACCAGCGCGATGAGCAGGAGTGGCAGGACTTGCTGGAATACGGCCGGCGCAAGGCCCAGACCGCAGGCATTAGGACCGAAGATGATGTCGAGCGTCTGATCGATGAGTCCCGGAAGTAAAACTCTCCGGGTCGTTCTCGATACCAATGTCTTATTCTCGGCCATGGCCTTGCCTAAAAACAGCCCTCCCACTCATGTTTTTAATCTTGTCCGGGCGGGAAAGATTCGGTTCTTTGTTTCCCCGTTCATCTTAAACGAGTTGGAGAAGAACCTGGGGCAGAAGGCTGGTTGGGACAATGAGCGGCTGCAAGTTTTTAGAAAGAAACTTAGAAATTTTATTGAGATCATAGAGACTACCTCTCGCGTGGATGTGATAAAGAAGGCGCAAGCTGACAACCGGATTCTTGAGTGCGCCCTGGACGCGAAAGCCGACGTTCTTGTTACCGGCAACATGAAGGACATCCGTCCTTCGGGGCGCTACCAGGGAATCGAAATCCTCACGCCGAGAGAATTTTTGAATAAATATTTTCCTGAAATCGCGTAACTTCGCGGCGGCTCACTAAATCGTGGACTTTGCTATCCTTGGGTCAAAGTTGATTTGGGCGGGTAGAATGATCGAACATTTTTTGATTTCCGGGACACCAGGGGTGGGCAAAACGACGCTGTTGCGTGAGGCGGTTCTTCCTTATAAAGAGCAAGTAGGCGGCTTTCTGACGCTGGAGACGCGCGGCGAGGGCGGCCGCCGCCTCGGTTTTGAGGTCCTGCGGCTTCAAGACGGCGCGCGACGGACCTTGGCCAGCAAGGAAATGGCCGGCGCGGTCAAACTGGATAAATACGGCTTAGACATCCCGGCGTTCGAAGAGGTGGCGGTGGCGGGCGTTGCGAGCGCGCGGGAGGATCGAAAAATTAAGTTGATCGTGATCGATGAGATCGGCGCCATGGAAGCCGAAAGCGCCTCTTTTAGACGCTTGGCCCTGGAGTGTTTGCGGGATTTGAGCAAACCCGTATTGGCCACCATTCGCAGTAAGAATCAGCCTTTTGCCGGTGAGATCAAGAAGCTTGCGTATTTGCGGACCGTTGAGTTAACGCGGCAGAATTACCCCCGGGTTAAAACGGAACTCCAAAAATGGCTTTCACAAATTTTCCGATGAAATCAAGACAATTGCCAGGTACTGGGGGTTGGGCGCTAAGCGCTTTAGAAAAGGGCTCCCTCATTCACATGGTGGGTATCGGTGGTTCGGGCGTGAGCGGGCTGGCTCTGATTTTAAGCCGCATGGGATTCGCGGTGGAGGGTTCGGATTTAAAAGAAAGCGCGGTTACCGATTCCTTAAAGAAGGCGGGGATTCGCATTTTTTTGAGTCATGACGCCACGAACGTGGCGCCCCAAGCGCGGCTTCTGGTTTATTCCTCCGCCGCTAATTTAAAAACAAACCCGGAAATTTTAGAGGCCCGCAAGCGCGCCATTCCTGTTTTGCGCCGCGGCAGTCTTTTGGCTCAAATTTCAAAGCTCAAGCGCTCCGTCACGGTTTCGGGCACTCACGGCAAAACAACGACGTCGTCCATGACGGGTTGGATTTTGGAGAAGGCGGGACTCAAACCCACCGTGATTGTGGGCGGCGAAATCCGCAACATTCAGACCAACGCATTCCTGGGCCAAAGCGATCTTTTTGTCTTGGAAACGGATGAGTCGGACAGCAGTTTTTTGGAAACAAGCCCCTGGATCGCGGTGGTGACCAATGTGGACAGCGACCATTTGGAGCATTACGGCTCCTTGGAGAAACTGATCGCGGCTTTCCGGTCCCACCTTTTCTGCGTTGCCGCCGATGGCTGGGCCGTGCTTTGCCAGGACGATCCGGCGCTGGCCGCCAAGATCATCCCACATGTTAAGACGCGCTTGAAAACCTATGGCATTCGCGGCCGGCCCGATTGCCAAGCGGTTCATTTGGTCAAGAAAGATTTGGGTTACGCTTATGATTTGCAGTGGCAAGGTAAAAAGGCGGCCAGAATCGAACTCGCGGTGCCGGGCCTGCACAATGTTTTAAATTCCCTGGCCGCCGCCGCCGCGGCGCGGTTGGCCGGCGCCTCGTGGAGCGCGATCGCTCGGGCCTTGAAAGAATATAAAGGAATCCGGCGCCGTCTTGAGGTTCTGGGCCGCCACGGCGGTGTTCTTTTCCTGGATGATTACGGCCACCACCCCACCGAAATCGCGGCGACGCTCACCGCGGCGCGGGAGTTTTATGCCAAGGGCCGCCTGTTGGCCTGTTTTCAGCCGCACCGCTACTCACGCACCAAAGAGCTCCACCCGGATTTCGGTCCGGCATTTGAATCCGCGGATTTTGTTTGGGTTTGCCCGATTTACGCGGCCAGCGAGAAACCGATCCCCGGCGTTTCGGAGGATTTGGTGCTGGAGTCTTTGAAAAAAGCGGGCGTGGCCGCCGAAAAATTTCCGGGCCGGGCTTTGGAAATCAAAAAACAGTTGAAGCCCGGGGACACTTTTATCACGGTTGGCGCAGGAGACATCTGGAAGATCGGGGAAGATTTAATCCGCCGCCTCGCGGATTAGACGGATAGATTTAGAGGAGGTTTTTAAGTTGACGCTTGACCATAAAGACAAAAAAATAGCAATTAATTTCTATTTTGTTTAATTTTGAATTAGGGACTTTCGGCCCAGAAGGTCCCCTGTCCATGCCCGGTTCAAATTAGGCCCCAGGACCCCGCCCTTTTTTAAGGCGCCCATGCTAGAATTAACCATAACTACAGTCCGCGGGCAACATCGTATGGAGGTACTGACACAAATATGATTAAGACAGTGTTAACAACACTCGGTTTTTTAGCGGGAACCAATTTTGCTTTTACCCACGATTTCTCTGGCGGAATTTTTACTCCCCAGCAAATCCGTGATCAGGGCGCGGGAATTGCCCGGGCATTCTCCACTGCAGGGACAGCGCCCGGCGCGACTCCCGTAGAACAGAATGCGCCAATTGCTTCCCCCGTTTTGCATGGCGATGAAGGGCAGAAGAATAGCATCCCAATGGGATGCGTTTTTCATCCCGACAGCAAGTTGATCGAGTGTCCTGTCACTGTGGACTATACTCAAACCCTTAAACAAACGATCAAAGCCGGTAACTACATATGGAATTACGATCGAAGTATTGACAAAAGTTTCCCGGAATCCTATGCCAAAAATGGGATTGATAAAAAACTATGGCATGAAAAAGCCGTTGCGGCCACCATCATTTTAATTCCGATCAGCGCGCGGGAGGAATGTCCTTATAAGGACTGTAGCTATAAGACCGAGACAATAGTGAGTATGCTCAATAATAAGATGAGCAGCATGGGTTTGCGTCATGCCAACGTTTATGAGCTTCTTGCCTTAAGAGATCACCCCTATCTTTTTGAAAGCATGTATCGTCACAAGATCGCGGGCTTTGGTTCTGCCAAGTACTATCGGAATTATCTTTATCATTACGGCAGCATCCCTTATATTGAAAAGTTTTCAGCGGCGGATAGGGGCTATCTTCGTTTTCAAGGGCGCTTCGATACCTGGTATGGTAACTGGCTGTTTGCCACCGTCCGCAAGCAACCCGCCGTTCCCGGCGAGGCTCGCTAGGGGCGGCTTTTGAATCTCTGATCTCTGATTTTTTGGTTCCTTAAACCCCTTCTTCCTTTTTCGGGTGCGGGGAAAATTTGTGGGTAATCGGCCTTCTTCGCCTCTCCCCTTGGGGGAGAGGCCCCACCACCTCGTAGAGGTGGTGGGGGTGAGGGGTCCATTTTGGAAATCTTTTAATTACCCTCACCCTGCCCTCTCCCCTCAAGGGAGAGGGAAAAACACTTCGCCCACAAATTTTCCCCGCACCCTCCTTTTTCCGTTTCCTGACTATCTTTTGAGAAGATAGTAGAATTCAGAACGGGCCGTGCCTGCTTTTAAAGAAAAACTTAAAAAAATTTTAGGTTCCCGATTTAAGGCAAATCATCCCTTGGCTGCGTTGACGACCTTTGGCATCGGCGGGCCGGCGGATTATTATGGCGAGATTCATTCACGCGAGGAGCTCCAAGCGGTTTGCGGTGAGGCCAAAAAAACGGACATCGCGGTCACCGCGCTGGGATTCGGATCGAATGTTTTAATCAGCGATCAGGGCGTTCGCGGGATGGTGATCCGGCTGGACGGCAACTTCAAAGATTTTTCTATTAACCGCGAGGGGGCAGTTGTCGCCGGAGCCGCGGCGCGGCTGCCTAAATTGGTGACCGTTTTGGCCGAAAAGGGCTATCAAGGCATGGAGGCGTTAGTCGGGGTGCCCGGAACCGTAGGCGGCGGTATTTTTATGAACGCCGGAACGCGCGAGGGCGAAATCAAGGATCATCTTTTGTCCGCGGCCGTTTTTTCTTTAAAAGACGGCCGTTTTTGTGATTGGGCGGCCAAAGATATCGGATTCGGCTACCGCCATAGCTCATTTCAAAAATCGCAGGATATTATCGTGGCCGCAACTTTTAAATTTCCTCTTGCGGAAAATAAAAAAGATGTTTCAAATAGAATTAAGAGCCTAATGGAACGGCGAAAGATCACGCAGCCGGTGGACACCAAAAACGTAGGCTCTATTTTTCAAAATCCTCCGGGAGATTACGCCGCCCGTTTAATCGAAGCGGCCGGACTCAAGGGAACGCGTATGGGCGGCGCCGTTGTTTCGGATCGCCACGCCAACTTTATTGTTAATTTGGAGCAGGCCAAGGCGTCGGACGTTCGAGCGTTAATCGAAATTGTCCGGCGAACGGTGAGGGAGAAGTTCGGCGTTGATTTAAATACGGAAGTGAGAATGCTGGGAGAATTTCGTTGAAGAGTCGCCCTAAATTGCGATCCTGGCGGCGCAAGCGAATTTTTTGGGGTTTAAAATGGCTGGTTTTTTGCGCGGCGTTGGGCGCGGCGGGGCGCCTTGCCGCGGCTAAATTTGCGCAGATGAATATCTGGCCGGTGCGGGGCATGATCGCCCAGCGGGGCCTGGCCGGCGGCCAGGCCCGGGAGATTCTGACCGGTGAGGTTATTTCCGCATGGCAGGGGCGCAACCGGTTTGTATGCGTTTTTGAAACTCCGAAAGTTCAAAAGAAAATTTTAGCGGATCATCCCAATATTAAAATCGCCCGCATTCATTTATGGCCGCTCGTTTTGCGCGGCGAAGTCGAGTTGTCTTATCGTTTGCGTCAGGCCGCGGCGGTGAGCGGTCGCGGGCGCTGTCTCGATGAGGAGGGTTTTGAATTTCCCTGCCCGGCTTCGGTTGATGAAAAAAAAGCGGTTTGGTTCGATCCGGGAATTTCAGTTGAAAGACGCAAACCCATTTTTTCGGCCATGCGTCTTTTGAGACGCCTCGGCCGCGGCCCCATGGTCCGCGTCGGCCCCGGCCGCGCCGATAGCTTGATATTTTCAGACAACGAGGGCGTTTATTATGAATTTCGCTGGGCGGATATCAAGGACGCGCGATTGTTCGAGCCCATCATTAAACGCGTCGGAAAAGTTTTAGAGGATAGGCAAGCAAGAAAAGAGAAATTTAGATATATTGATGGCACGTTGGCCGCGGAGGGCAGAGTTTTTATTAAAGATCAAGAGGGGTAGCTGGATGGCAAGAAATAGCACGTTTTGCGCGGTTGATATCGGAAGCTCCAAGATCGTCGCCATATTGGCTTATAAACATCCCGACGAAGCCAAGCTTAGCGTCTTGGCGGCGTCGCAGGTGGCTTGCCGTGGTTTGCGGGGGGGCGTTGTGGTCAACATCCCTGAAACAGCCAGAGCCATCGCCCAGGCGGTTGAATTGTGCGAAGAAAAAACCAAGGGCAGCGACATTCCGCCAGTCGGCGATTTGATCATTGCGGTTCGGGGTTCCCATATTCAAAGTTTTAACAATAAGGGCGCTTTCAATATCGCCCGAACCGATAAAGAAATCACCACCGCCGACGTGGAATCCGTTTTAGACATCGCGCAGGCGGTGCCGATTTCGCAGGATCGCGAGGTGCTCCACGCCATCGCGCAGGATTTTTGGGTGGACCGGCAAAAGGGAGTGCCCAATCCGGTCGGCATGGAGGGCTCTCTCCTGGAGGCCGACGTGCATATTTTGACCGCCGCCTCTTCGCATTTAAACAATGTCATCAAAGCGGTCAGCCAGGCTGGTTTTCGCGTTTCCCGCATGATCTACGCGCTTTACGCTCTGGGCGAAGACGTGGTCACGCAGGAGGAAAAAGAGCAGGGCTGCCTTCTCTTGGACATCGGCGGGCAGACGATCGGCCTGGGCGTCTATTCCGAAGGAGCGTTGAGGCATTCCAAGGAAATGCCGCTGGGATTTGACGCGTTGACCAGGGACATGGCCTACGCCTTGAGAACCTCTCTGGCCAATGCGGAACGGCTGAAAGAGGAGCACGGCGCCTGCCTGTCAAGTTTGATTTCGGCCGATGAAGAGGTTGAGTTTCACGGAATTGACGGGCGTGAAATCCGCCGGTGCAAAAAGAAAACAATCGTGGATATTATTCAGCCCAGGATCGAAGAGATTTTTACCATGGTGGCCAAGGAGTTGGATACCTCGGGCTGGCTTGAAGTGATCGTGCCGGGCGGGGTTATTTTGACCGGCGGCGGCTCGATGCTGCGAGGATTGATCGAAGCCAGCATGGAGCTTTTGGGTGTTCCTTCCCGTCACGGCTTGGCCCAGCTTCAGACTGTTTCGGCCGCATCCGAGATCGCTTCAAACCCGGCATTCGCCACCGCGCTTGCTTTGCTTCATTTCGTGCAGCAGCCTCCGCTTTGGAGCGCCAAGACCAACGGCAAGCACCGGATTTTTGAAATCGGCGTCGGCGGCCGCTCTAAAAACGGATTTTCGAGAAAGATTCAGGGATTTTTAGAGGAACTGTTCTCATGATCAAGGCCACAGAGGTAACAGAAGCCATAGAGGCCAAAGAAGCCAAGGAAAGAAAGCTTTTTGTTGCCTTAGCGTCTATGGCGTCTATGACCTTTTTGGCGTCTTTGGCCTTTTTTATATGAGTCAAGTCCGCATTAAGCTTACCGAGGAGTTTCAAGAGCAGCCGGCCATTATCAAAGTGGTCGGCGTGGGGGGCGCCGGAGGCAATGCTTTAAACCGAATGGTGGAATCCGGCCTTCGCCATGTTGAGTTTATCGCGATTAATACCGACGCGCAGGACCTGCGCCGCAATAAGGCTCACGTTAAGATTCAAATCGGACAAAAACTAAGCAAAGGGCTGGGCGTGGGCGGCAATCCCTCGCAAGGAAAAAAGGCCGCCGAAGAATCCATTGATGAAATCCGGGAAGTCATCGCCGGAGCCGACATGGTGTTTATCACCAACGGCATGGGCGGAGGCACCGGAACGGGAGCGGCTCCGGTGGTGGCCCGGTTGGCCAAAGAAATGGGGGCCTTGACCGTCAGCGTCGTTTCGCGGCCCTTTGATTTTGAGGGCAAGGTGCGCATCCAACAGGCGGAATTGGGAATCCGGGAAATCCGCGATCATGTGGATACCTTGCTTATTATTCCCAACGAAAAGCTTTTTACGATTATCGATGAAAAAACCACGACGGACCAGGCGTTTCGCATGGCCGACGACGTTTTAAGGCAGGCGGTGCAGGCCATCACGGACGTCATTACCACCGCGGGTGAAATCAACGTTGATTTCGCCGACGTGCGTTCTATTATGACCGCGGCCGGAGAAGCCTTAATGGGCATCGGCATCGCGGACGGCCCCAATCGCGCGGTGGAAGCGGCCAAGGCCGCGATTGACTCTCCGCTTTTGGAAAACGTGGTGATTGACGGAGCCAAGGG
The DNA here is from genome assembly GCA_016205025.1 of Elusimicrobiota bacterium. GTDB lineage: Bacteria > Elusimicrobiota > Elusimicrobia > JACQPE01 > JACQPE01 > JACQJO01. The sequence goes on along the minus strand of JACQJO010000046.1, from coordinate 3,550 downwards.
CGTTTTAGTCAGCATCACCGGCAGCCGCAGTGTGCGTTTTGTGGAAATTAAAGAGGCGATGCGCTTGATTCATGCGGTGGTGAGCCCGGAGGCCCATGTTTTCTACGGCCAGGCTTTTGATGAGGCGCTGGAGAACAAAATCAAGGTGACGGTGATCGCCACAGGATTTCCCCAGAGAAACAACCGCCTCCCGCCGCGTTCAATCTTAGGAGCCTTTAGAAAAGCTCCCATTTTGGCGGAGGAGATTTTACAGAGAAACATGCCCGGAGCCCGCTCGCCATCAACCGGCAGGCGCTTGGAGGCGGGCACTTTATCGAGCTTGCTCGACGCCCAGGGTGCCGCGGCCGCAACGCCGGAAGAGCTATTGAAGAAACCCGCTTATCTTCGGGTGACCAGCCGTAAACTTAAGTGAGTTGGCTGCCCGTCTTCGATTGATTTATGCCTGTTATTGATGAACTTCTGAAGAAATTAGTTCAGGTCAAGGGCAGTGACCTTCACATTAAGGCCTCGTTCGCTCCTCACGCCAGGGTTGACGGCAGTGTGGTTGCCTTAGACGGCTATTCGGCGATGGATGAGGCCGCGATCAAGAAAGAGATTTTTCCTTTGTTGTCGGAGAGGAAACGCGAGACTCTGGAGAAAGAGGGAACCGTTGAGTTTTCTATTGAAAAAAGAGATCTGGGAGCGCGTTTTCGCGGAAGCCTTTATTTGGAGCGCAACCTGCCGGCCGTGACCCTTCGCTTGATACCCAAAGAAATACCTCCCTTTGAATCGCTCGCAATACCTCCTTCCGTTTTAAAACTGGCGGAGGAACGCCGGGGCTTGATTTTGGTGACCGGCCCCACCGGCTCGGGCAAATCAACCAGCTTGGCTTCCATGGTGGACTACATCAACAGAAATTTTTCCCAGCACATTGTTTCATTGGAAGACCCCATCGAGTTCGTGCATACTTCCAAAAAATCCCTGGTCAGCCAGCGGGAGATGGGCGATGATTTCCACGATTTTCCCAGTGCCCTGCGCTATGTGCTAAGGCAGGACCCGGATGTGATCATGGTGGGCGAGCTTCGGGATTTGGACACGGTTCGCTTGGCGCTCCAAGCGGCTGAAACCGGACACCTGGTGCTCTCCACCCTGCATACGGTGGATGCGGTCCAGACGATTTCACGCATGATTGATTTATTCCCTCCGCATGAGCAGGTGTCCCTGCGGGCCCGCCTTTCAGACCTCATCAAGGGGGTGGTGGCTTTGCGGTTGATCAGAAGAAAGGGAGGAGGACGCGTTCCGGCTTGCGAGGTTATGATGGGCACGCCGTTTGTCCGCAAGTTAATCGCGGAAAATAAGTTGGGAGAAATCCCCAAGGCGATCGAGCAGGGCTCTAACTATGGCATGCAGAGTTTTTTGCAGAGCCTATTAGACATTTATTCCAAGGGCTGGGCTGAATTGGAAGAGTGTAAAATCGCGGCCAGCAGCCCCGATGATTTCATGACCCGCGTTCGGGGCATTAAAACCGGCACGCAATAGAAGACGGCGGGCAGCGAGGATGGCGCCATGAAACTTCAGCAGCTTCCTTTAAATAACAAGCGCGTTCTATTACGCGTGGACTACAATGTCGCGCTGGAAAACGGGCGCGTCGCCGAACCCAAAAGGATCGAAGCTACTCTACCTACCTTGCGCTATCTTTTAGAGCGCAAAGCGACAGTGATTGTTTTGTCTCACTTGGGCCGGCCCAAGGGCCAGGACGTCCAGTTTTCCTTAAAGCCGGTGACCGAAACGTTGGCGTCTTATCTTAAAAAAGAGAAGCTGCCCCACTCCGGCTGTTCGCTTTGGCCGGGGACTTATCCATCCGCCGAAACTAAAAAACGCGTTGACTCCATGGAAGAGGGGGAAATTCTGCTTTTGGAAAATTTGCGTTTTAACGCGGGCGAAGAAAAGAACGACGCGGCTTTAGCCAAGGGCTTGGCCGAACTCGGCGATTGTTTTGTTCAGGAGGCGTTTGGAGCGCTTCACCGCGCGCACGCTTCGGTTGACGCCTTGCCGCGACAGCTTCCCAGCGCCTTCGGATTTTTAGTTGAAAAAGAAATCGAGGTTTTAACGAAGGTCTTAACCAATCCCCCCAAGCCGTTTGTGGTTCTTTTGGGCGGGGTCAAGGTGTCGGATAAAATCGGTGCCATTGAAAATTTCTTGAAGCGCGGCGTGGACAAGGTTTTAGTGGGCGGCGCCCTGGCTTACACCTTTTTAAGCTCTCAAGGAATCGGCGTGGGCCAATCCCCGGTTGAGAAAGATTGGGTCGGCAGGGTCGGCGAACTCATGAAACGCCAAAACGGAAGCCGGCGGCTTATTTTAAGGCAGGACCATTGGATTGTGCAGGATTTTAAAAACCCCACGAACCCGAAGGTGACCGATGGGCCCGGGATTCCGGAGGGCTGGGAGGGGATGGATGTCGGGCCCAAGACGCTGGAAGTCTTTGGGCGCGAAATCGCACAGGCTAAAACAATTTTTTGGAACGGACCCGTGGGCGTCATTGAGGTGGCTCCCTTTGAGAAAGGCAGCTCCCAAATAGCCGCGCTGGTTGCGGCTCAAACCAAAAAAAGAACATTGACGGTTTTAGGCGGCGGCGACACGATTCACGCCATCAGCAAGGCCAAGATTTCCGAAACCGCTTTCTCCCACGTCTCCACCGGCGGCGGCGCCACCATCGAGTTTCTGGAAGGCAAAACCCTTCCCGGCATTGCGGCGATTCAACAATAGTGCCCAGCGCCATTGTCGCAGATCAATTGACCGGTCATCGCCAGCGGCTAAGACAACGGTTCCTGGAAACCGGAACCAAAGGATTCCAGGATTATGAACTTTTGGAACTGATGCTGACCTACGTGATTCCCCAGAGAGATCTCAAACCCTTGGCCAAGGAACTGATCGTCCGTTTCGGCTCGTTGAAAAAAGTGCTGGACGCTTCTTATGTAGAGCTGACCGGGGTTAAGGGAATCGGCTCGAAAGCGGCCACCATGCTGGTCAGCCTGCGTTCCCTCATGGAGCGCTATTTCGAAGAGAAAGCCAAAGAATCAGAGCTTTTAAATTCTCCCGAAGCGGTCGTGGCCTACTGCCGGGCTTCTCTCGAAGGCGAAAAAAATGAAGTTTTCCAAGTCCTTTATCTCTCCGCCAGAAACCGTTTGATCAAAAGCGAAAGATTGTCAGAAGGAACCATTGACCAGGCCGCGGTTTATCCGCGCCGGGTCCTGGAGGGCGCTTTTGCCGCCAAGGCAGTCAACCTTATCTTTGTTCACAACCACCCTTCCGGCGATCCCTCCCCTTCCGAGGAAGATAAGCGTTTAACCCAAACTCTGGCCCAGGCCGCCGCGTTAGTGGGAATTTCGGTCCATGACCACATCATCGTGGGCAACGGCCGCCACTTCAGCTTCCGCGAATCCGGCCTACTTAAATAGTCAGAAAAAGGGTTTGGCGCAGGGGAGTCACCCTTGAACCCAGTAGTGGAGAGGGGCCCCGCGAGCACGCGGGGAGAACCGTCGGGACTGGTTCTCGGGTCTGGGGGCAAGGG
>JACQJO010000045.1 GCA_016205025.1 Elusimicrobiota bacterium | reverse complement strand
GGGGAGTCACCCTTGCCCCCAGACCCGAGAACCAGTCCCGACGGTTCTCCCCACCCTTGCTGGGTGGGGCCCCTTTCCACTACTGGGTTCAAGGGTGACTCCCCTGCGCTAAACCCCTTCGTGTTAATAGGCGAAGAAAAAGCTTCCTGCCAGCTTGGTTTTTCGATCAAGGCGGTCACCCTGTTGCTGCCGTTTAGTTTAACCAAGCCGTAGTCCAAACGCGCGTCGACTTGAGACAAAACAATCGTGGCTACGGCGCCGGATTTCTTGTGGTTGGCCTCAAGTTCGTTTAAATTAAGCTCGGAGATGCCGTCTCCGGAAAGAACGACGAAGCGTTCGCCTTTAAAAAAATCTTTTAAAGGAGCGAGCGACCCCGCGGTACCGCGCACCTTGCGTTCATGGGAAAACCGGATATCAAGCCCCCACTCCTTGCCCTTGCCCACATAGCGCTTAATCTGTTCGCCATGGAAACAGACGTTGATGGCCGCCTGCCGGATTCCGGCATGAGCCAGCTTATCTAAGACATGTCCGATATTGGGACGGTTAACCACCGGAACCATGGGCTTGGGCCTGTCCAAAGTAAGAGGGCGCAGGCGGGTTCCCTCTCCGGCCGCTAAAACCATGGCTTTCATATTTATTTAATTTTTTCCCGCACCCACGTTGAGGCTATCTCAAGGAGCTTGCGCGTCTGCTGGCGGCTGGAAGTTTCGGCGTAAACGCGCACCAAGGGTTCGGTTCCGGATGGCCTTAAAAGCAGCCAACTGCCATCCTCGAAAAAGGCTTTCAACCCGTCAATCGTTAGCTTATTGGCCAGACGGAATTCTTCGCGATCCAGTTTCGCAAAAAGTTCATCGGCCGCGGAATTTTTTAAGAATCCAGGATCGATGGGCTTGGTCAAATGGATATCAAAACGCTCATAGCAGGAAGCGCCGAACTGTTTAAAAATTTCCCTGACCAAAGAACTGGGCGTGGTTTTAAGCTCCAATAAAAGTTCCAGCATTACGAGCGCATTTAACGATCCGTCCCGGTCCGGCAGGGCCCGTCCCAGGGCATACCCGCCCGACTCCTCGCCGCCCAAAAGAACGTTTTGCGAAATCATGCGTTCCGCGATATTTTTAAACCCTACCGGAACCCAAGTGAAAGGAAGGCCGGCCTTGCTGGCTATCTGCTCTCCCAAATACCCCAAGGAAACCCCTTGCACAATTTCCCCCTTTTCCTTGCGGTGCAAAGCCAAATAATAAACGAACATCGGAAAAACAACCGCCGGCGTCAGATAACGGCCCTTGTCATCAACCATGGCAAAGCGGTCCCCGTCGCCGTCTAAAGCCACTCCGAGGAAAGCGCGGCTGCGGCAAACGGTTTTTTTAAGTTCCTCCAGATTTTTTTCCACGGGTTCCGGCGCGATGCCGCCAAACTCCGGGTCCCTTTCCTTGCGCAGGGCGATAACCCGGCCTTGGCCCAAAATTTCTTCCAAAAACCCGGCGCCTGAACCATGAAAATAATCCACCACGATCTTTCGCCGGCCGATTTTGGCGCGGACCTTTTTGGCAAAACTCATCAAATAGCCCAAATACTGTTTTCGAAGGGTACCGTCCGCCAAAAATCTGATTTTTTCGAAATCCTCGGGAGCTTGCTCAACCAATGCCTCGATCTCGCGGGTCAAGGAAGCGGGCGCCGAGGCTCCGTCGGGCGTTTTAATTTTAAGGCCGTTATGCATGGGCGGGTTGTGGCTCGCGGTCACGACTAGAGCATAAGCTGCGTTCTTTTTGCACAAATAAGAAAAAGCCGGGGTCGGCAAGACGTCCGCTGAAAACCTGGTTTCAACGCCGGCGCCGGCCAAAACCGAAGCGGCTTCCTCGGCGAACCGGCGGGAACCGAAGCGGCGGTCATAACCCACGTAAACAGGATGTCCGGCGGCGTTTTGATGAATCCACTGCGCCAGGGCCCAGGCCACCCGCCGGACATTGGCAAACGTAAATTCCTCCGCCATAACGGCGCGCCAGCCGTCTGTGCCGAAACGGATGATGGGGCGATGAGGCGATGAGGCGGGGGGGCGAGAAGATGGAATATCGGTCATTAGAACTTATTTTCTTTCTTGGCTTGACATATCTTCATTGATTCTTCAGAGCGTTGCTGCGTTTTTTGCGGGAACCTGATTTGGCTAAAACCTCGCGGAAATAATCAATCGTTTCGGTCAGCCCTTCTTTCAGGGCAATCTTCGGGTGCCAATGAAAAATATTTTTCGCCAAACGGATATCAGGACATCGCTCCCTGGGATCATCCACCGGTAAATCCCTTAAAACGATTTTGCTTTTACTGCCCGTTATCTCCTTGATGATCTTGGCCAGCTCCAGCAAAGTCATCTCATCGGGATTTCCCAGATTCACCGGTCCGTTGTAACGGCTGACGAGCAGGCGGTAAAGCCCTTCCGTTAAGTCCGCAATATACATAAAACTGCGAGTTTGAGTTCCCTTGCCGTAAACGGTCAGGGGCCGGACGGTCAGGGCCTGCGTAATGAAATTGGGGATAGCCCGCCCGTCATCGGGGCGCATGCCCGGTCCATAGGTGTTGAATACCCGCGCGATCCTGATTTGCAGTCCATGCACGCGGTGATACGCCATGGTCATGGCTTCGGCGAAACGCTTCGCTTCGTCATAAACGCCGCGCGGCCCGACCGGATTGACGTTTCCCCAATAGGTTTCGGGCTGCGGCGACACAAGGGGGTCGCCATAAACTTCCGAAGTGGAGGCCAGCATGAAAACAGCTTTTTTGGCTTTAGCCACGCCCAAAGCGTTATGGGTGCCCAACGCGCCAACCTTTAACGTGGGGATAGGATGGCGCAGGTAATCCACGGGGCTGGCCGGGCTGGCGAAATGCAAAACCGCGTCAACGCGCCCGGAAACGTTAATATACTCGCTGACATTGGAGTTAATGAACCGAAACCGTCCGGTTTCATATAAACCCTTAATATTTTTTAAGCCGCCGGTTATTAAGTTATCAATGCCCACCACGTCATGATCTTTGTTCACAAGATAACGGGCCAGGTGGGAACCAATGAAACCGGCGCAGCCGGTCAGGAGGATTCTCATAAAGAAGTAGGTAGTAGGTAGTAGGTAGTAGGTAGGGTAAAAACTTTCCTCATGACCTGCCTATGCCGCGATAGCGAAATCCTAACTGCTTCAGGGACTTGGGATCCCAAAAATTCCGTACGTCAACGACCACCGGAAGTTCCATAGCGGCCTTAAGCTTCTTGAAATCAAGGCGCCCAAACTCCGGCCACTCGGTCATCATGATCAAAGCGTGCGCCCCCTTGGCGCAGTCATAGGCATTTTTGGCGAATGCAACCTTGGGGCCCAAAAGCTCTTTGGCCCTGGACATACTGGCCGGATCATAGGCTCGGATATGAACTTGCCGCTCTAAGAGTTTGCGCGCGATATCCAAGCTTGGGGCAAAACGCAGATCATCCGTGTCGGGTTTGAAGGAGAGACCCAGGAGCGACACCGTTTTCTTCTCCAGATTCCAAAGCTCCTCCTCCAGTTTCTGGATAACGATTTCCTTTTGGTCCTCGTTGATTTCTTTAACCACCTGAAGCAGTTTAAAATCATAACCGCTTCTTTTGGATATGTGGTAAAAAGCGTCGAGATCCTTGGGCAAACAAAACCCGCCGACCAATCCCGGATTTAAAAACGCCTGTCCAATCCTGCGGTCCATTCCGACCCCGCGTGTCACCTCTTTGACGTCGGCTCCCACCAGGTCGCAGATGCGCGAAAGCGCGTTGGCGTAAGCGATTTTCGTGGCCAAAAAGGAATTGGAGGCATGCTTGATAAGTTCCGCGGAGCGGATGTCCGTCGTGATCAGAGAAGCCGTGATGGGCCGGTAAAGCTCTTGGAGCAGTTCGGCCGCTCGCGCGGAATTCACTCCGATCACGATTCTGTCTGGATTAAAAAAATCGTAAACCGCCGTTCCCTCCCTTAAAAATTCTGGGTTGCTGGCTACGTCGAAAGGCACGCCGCGCGGCCGCTGTGTCTCGATGATTTTGGACACTCTTTCACCGGTTATGACCGGAACGGTGGATTTATCCACGATCAGGGTGTAGCGGGTTAAATTCTTGGCGATTTCATGCGCCACGTGCTCAATGGCCGAAAGGTCCGCGCTCCCGTCCGGCCTGGGCGGCGTGCCGACGCAAATAAAAATAATTTCGCTATGCGCCACAAGTTCCGAAATTCTGTCCGAGAAGGTGATCAAACGTTTCTTTCTGCACTTATCCAAAAAATCTTGGAGCTCGGGTTCAAAAAACGGGGTTAACCCCTTCTTTAACGACCCAATTTTGCCCGCGTCGTTGTCCACCGATAGCACCTTGTGGCCCATCGCGGCAAAGCAGGCCCCCGTCACCAGGCCGACATAGCCGCAACCGACAACGCCGATGTTCAGCTTTTTTTTAGCTTGGGGAACGCGAGTAGTCTTTGGCGGCAATTTCAACTCCTAGTGGATTGCGGATAAAATCGCGGCGCTAACGGGGGAATTCGGGCTATGAAAATATTTCCAGGTTTCCTCAAGCCCCTTGTCAAAAGTCATCCGCGGCTTAAAATTCAAAAGGCGGCGGGCTTTTGAGATACCAGCCGATGTTTTGCGCACGTCTGCGGCCCGGCGCGGCTGAAAAATCTTCGGGAGCTTGCGGCCGGTTATTTTTTCTAAGATTCGAACCAAATCCAATAGGGAATAACTGCGCCCGCTCGCGATATTGAAGGTTTCACCGTAAGCCGCGGCTGGTGCCTTAACGGCCAGAAGATTAGCGTAAACCACGTCGCCGACGTAAGTGAAATCGCGCGACTGTTTTCCGTCCCAATGAATCTCCAAGGCCTTGCCTTCCTTGGCCATCTCCATAAAACGCGGAATCACCGCCGAATAAACGGATTCCGGGTCTTGGCGCGGACCGTAAACGTTGAAGTACCGCAAGGAAACCGTGGGCAGGCCCAACGCCTTGGTAAAAACCCGGCAGTAATGTTCCCCCGCCAGCTTGCTGACTGCGTAAGGAGAAATGGGTTTTGGCGCCAGCGTCTCCACCTGCGGAAAAACTTTGCCGTCGCCGTAAACCGAGGAGCTGGAGGCATAAATGACCTTCTCAACGCCGGTTTCTTTGGCGGCTTTTAAGACATTTAAGGTGCCGGTGACGTTGACTTCATTGGACAGGCCGGGATTGTCCACGCTTTTAGGCACGCTTCGAACAGCCGCTTGATGAAAAACGTAGCGGGCTGCGCTAAAAGCTTTCTTTAATACACCTTCATCTAAAATGCTGGCGCGCACCAGGTGAACTTTTGAGGAAAAATCGCGGATATGGACCTCTTTGCCGGTTGAAAAATCATCCACAACGCGGACTTCATAGCCCTCGCTTAAAAGGCCTTCCGCGAGATGAGACCCGATAAATCCGGCTCCGCCGGTGACAACAACTAATCCTTTAGGCATACTGCTTTCTTTTTATTGGGAGATATTAAAGCCTTTTTTTTGCCAAAAGATAAGTCCTGGCAGGTCCTGCCAACCGGAAAGAGCCCACGACCGCGGTCAAATCAACCCGATTATTCTTTTGCGCCGCCGCAACCGCCTCGCCAACGCCGGGGAATATCCGGATATCACGGGAAGTCAAATTCTTCAGCGCAATAGCCAGCGTGGAGGCGGGCAGGGCGCGGTCGGAGGCGATTTGGGGCAAATAAAACTCCTCAAAATAAGGCGCCAAGAGTTCAATTATCGCGACATAATCTTTGTCTTTTAAAAAACCGCAAATCAACCGTTTGGGTCTCCTGGCCCAGGGAGAAGCCAGCAGGGTCTTCATGAAGCCGGCCACCGCGTCGCGGTTGTGAGCGACGTCCAAAACCCAAGCCCGGCCGTTTTCTTTAATAAGCTCCCAACGACCGATCAATGTTGTGCCAGACAAGCCTTGTTTTAAAACTTCTGCGGGAATCGCAATTCCATTTCGATTCAAAATTTTTGCAACTTCGATCACGCAAGCCACATTACCGGCTTGCTCGGCTCCCAAAATGCCCAAACGGTAATTCCCCTCCCCGTGAACAATCTGCGCGTTTTCCTCCCACAAAGGTTTGCAAGTCCAAGCCTGGCTGGATACGACGATTAAACGTGTATCGTTTTTTTGCGCAATTCCCGCGATCACCTCGCCGGCTTCCTTCGGCATCTCTCCAACCACAACAGGCACGCCCTTCTTGACAATCCCCCCCTTCTCCGCCGCTATTTTAGACAACGTGGAACCCAGCCACTGCGTATGATCCAGTCCAATCGAGGTGATGACGCTGACTAGAGGTCTGTTCACGATGTTGGTGGCATCGAGACGGCCGCCCAGGCCAGTTTCCAAAACAACGGGATCAGCTTTAACTTCTTTGAAATAAACGAAAGCCAAAGCCGTCAAAAATTCAAAATAGGTCAATGCTTCATGGCCGGCAACCCGCATTAAAGACTCACCGATGCGGCTAAAATCCGCAACAGAAATCGCGGCGCCGGCCGCTTCTATTCTTTCGGTCACGTCATAAAGGTGAGGAGAACTGTAATGCCCGGCCTTGTATCCGGCCGCGCGCAAAACGTTATAAAGCATTTTGCAGACCGAACCTTTGCCGTTGGTCCCGGCCGCATGGACAACGCGAAGCTTTTCCTGGGGATTGCCCAGGCGCTCCATGAACCGCCCAAGCCGGTCAAGCCCAAGCAAAATTTTGGATTCTTGTTTGGTGTTGAGATAATTAAGAAACTCTTTTATATCTCACTTCCTCAAACCGCTCGATCTTGGCTCCAAGCGCGGTCAGCTTCATTTCCAAATTCTCATAACCCCGGTCAACGTGATAAATCCTGGAAATTTTGGACATTCCTTTGGCCGTCAAAGCGGCCGCGATGAGTCCCGCCCCGGCGCGAAGGTCGCCCGCCATGACGGGCGCTCCGACCAGGGTTGGGATCCCCTCGATCAAGGCCGTATCTCCCTTGACCGAAATTTTGGCGCCCAGGCGGTTCATTTCAGCCGCGTGCAGAAACCGGTTTTCAAAAATCGTTTCTTGAATCTTGGCTTTCCCTTTGGAGCGCGCCATGAAAGCCATCCATAAAGGCTGAAGATCGGTGGCGAATCCCGGATAAACCGCGGTCTTGATGGAAACCGGCTTTGGCCTGAATTGGGACCCTGTTTTAACCGAAATCACGCCGTCGCCTGCCTGCGCATCAACGCCCGCCTGGCGGCACAATTTGATCACCGCGGCGTTATGCGCCGGCTGGCAAGAAGCAATTTGAACCGAAGATCCGGGAACAATCGCGGCCAACAGAATAAAAGTTCCGGTTTCGATGCGGTCAGGAATGATGGTGTGACCCGCGCCGTTTAACCTTTTGGCTCCCTTGATTTTAATGCGGGAGGTTCCGGCGCCTTGGACCCCGGCTCCCATCTTTTTTAATAGTTCCGCCAAATCTTCTATTTCCGGCTCCCGCGCCGCTCTTTCCAGCACGGTGGTGCCGCGAAGAAGAGCCGCGGCCAACATCAAATTTTCGGTGGCGCCCACGCTCGGAAACTTAAGACGGTAGCGGATGGCGTGAAGCCCTTTAGCCGGAGCCGTCAGCACCATGTCGCCGCCCGCCATTTCAACACTAGCTCCCATGGCGCGCAGGCCGTCTAAATGAATGTCAATCGGACGAAGCCCGATGGCGCAGCCTCCCGGCATCGAAACACGGGCCTTGCCCCAACGCGCCAGCATGGGCCCCGCAGCCAGGACGCTGGCCCTCATTTGCTTGATCAAGTCATAGGGGGCCACAATTTCCCGCTGCGCCTCTTTGGAAACCTCGCCTTCCCGGATTTCCAATTTTCCTTCGCCGAATTTGACCGTTTTACCCAGCCGCTCCAGGAGTTTGGCCGCAACTTTGATGTCGCGCACGCCGGGAACGCGATAAAGAAATAAGGGATCTTGGGTTAGAAGAGAAGCAAAAAGGCAGGGCAACGCCGCGTTCTTGGAGCCCGAAATCTCCACCCGCCCGCGAAGAGAGTGCCCCCCCTCAATTAAATAGGCGTCCACGGTGCCTATTATTCAAAATGGCGGGGATATATAAAACTCTATCTCTGGTATGGTTCTGGGGATTGGGGAGTTCCTGGTGCGATGTAAGGGGCAACATAAATTACGCGCCCGTTGACATTCCTAATAGATATCAATTCCCCATTAGAAAGATTCCATGCCCTCATCTGGCCCGAGGCGTCTTTTGTGGCCAGCACGAATTGCCCGATTTCGGCGTTAACAATTCTTGTTTGATGCCCTTTAAGCACAAAATGCGTCCCGTTTTCAAAATTAGCAACTCTAACATCACCGTTCTCCTGCCCAATAACACTTTTAGGCAGGTCGTCCACAAAAAATCTCAAAAAAGCCGCCTGGTATTTTTCATCTTGCAGGAGCCCGAGTTGATTCAAAGCCGCAACGGTCCGTAAACCCGCATCCATCGAGATATGACCGATCAACAAAGCATCCCACCCAAGACTAGAATTCGTTTCTTCGTAAGCTGCCCAAACCGAGCCATCGCCCCCCAAACTTCTTACCACCCAGCCGTTAGAATGAATCTCCTGCGGCAATGCCGCGGATTTAGAAAACGATTTACCCGAAGGACCGGTTGCGGCCCAAGCCTGGTAAAAACCGCCCCCGGGAAGAGAGATTAAAAAACTTGCGGCAACCGCAACGGCAACAAAAGACCTTAAGCTCGATTTTTTCATCAGGAAGTCTCCTTCATTTATATTGGGTTTTAATACTATGGACGTGTCTAGGAAATTATAAAAGAAGGATCAAAAAATAGCGTGAGACTTTCGGGCAGATATTTGAGTCTTAAGTCCCTAAAATTCTTAGGGACTTAAGTCCCTAATTTTACGGGACCCAAAAATCTGTCAAATCTCTAGGGGTCGCATCTTGACTTTTTACGTTTTTTTTCAAAAGTCAAGATTCGACCCCTACGCTACCCCTACGCTACTACGGAATAGGCAAAGGAAGCACG